>JAEOTL010000081.1 GCA_016839845.1 Promethearchaeota archaeon | reverse complement strand
ATCAAAATGGGAGTTGATGGAATCATTAGTAATAATATTTCAAGAGTGAAAGATATAATAAATAAAATTACGGTCCAAGAGTAATCAAATAAGACATTATGAATGCGAAAAACAAGAATGTAATCATAATTGGTCATAGGGGAGCGAGTAATCTAGCACCAGAAAATACGTTAAAAGCATTTAAGAAAGCAATTGAATTGGGAGCAGATTGTATTGAATTCGACATTCTTGAAACGAAGGATGGAGAAATAGTGGTTTCTCATGATGAAGAAATCTCTAAATTGACAGGACAACATGGATATATAAGAAATTTGACTTTTAAAGAGCTGAAAAGTTATGATTTTGGTGAAGGAGAACAGATTCCTAGCTTTGAGGAGTTAATTGAATTAACTAAAGGTAAAATAAGTTTAAATTGTGAAGTAATAGTAGAAGGAATTTCAAATAAAGTTATAAATATCCTACAGAAATACGATATCATAGATTCAGTATTGGTCAGTTCTTTTAAACACCAAGAGTTATTAAAATTCCAAAAGATTTATCCAACTATTAAACTGGCATTTTTAGAACATTACGGTTATAAAACTCCTTGCCCGTGGGAGGTAAGAAAGCAATGGATACAGTTCTGTATAGATAATAATTTATATGCTATAAACCCATTTTATGCTTTAGTTGATCAACAGTTTGTAGAATTGGCTCACGATAATGAAATTAAGATATTTCCATTCACCGTTGATACTGTTCCTACAATGAGAAAACTAATAAAGCTTGGAGTTGATGGCTTAATAACTGATGATATTGTAAAAGCTAAAACAGTTTTGAGCAAAATGAAATTAAATTAATAATTTTAACAAAATAAAATTGAAAATAATTATGAAGAATAATAATAAAGTTTTGATAATGGCACATCGAGGGGCAAGTAGTATAGCTCCAGAAAATACACTAAAAGCATTTAAAACAGCAATTGAATTGAAAGCAGATTTTATAGAATTTGATGTACTTGAAACGAAAGATGGGGAAATTGTGGTTTGTCATGACCATGAGATCTCAAGATTAACAGGACAACATGCTTATATAAGAGATTTATCTCTTGGTGAACTAAAATCATTTGATTTCGGAGAAGGAGAGAAAATCCCTACATTAGAAGAATTAATTGAAGTAACAATAGGTAAAATAAATTTAAATTGCGAAGTTATTGAAGCAGGGATTTCATATAAAGTAGTTAAAATCTTACAAAAATATAGCATTATTGAATCAACAATAATCAGCTCTTTTATTCTTAGTGAATTATTACAATTCCAAAAAATAGATTCTGAGTTAAAATTAGGATTGGTACTTACGAAAGATATGGTCTCTCCTCGATGGGTAATTAAATTTTGTAAAAAAGCAATTAATAATAATTTTTTCGCAATTCATCCATATTGGAAAGCCATTAATAAAGAAATTGTTGAATTTGCCCACTCCAATGGCTTAATAGTTAATATTTGGACCCAAATTTATGAACCTATTGAAGATTCCGATTTAAGAGAAGTAGTAAGAATGGGCATTGATGGATTAATGCATGATGATATTCAACAAGCTAAAAGAGTAATATATGAAAGTTAATACATTCCAAAATTTTCTTTAAAAAAATATTTTAGTCGAGTTTTATTATTCTCCTTAACTCATTTATCTATAAATATTAGACTAGCATATGTCAGCAATTAATGAATCCCAAAAAATTAATTTTGACAAATTATTTTTTCCCAGGGCGATTGGGATAATTGGAGTGAGTCCTGATCCTGGTAGTGGAAGTTTTTTTCTTCGATGTATGAAAAACAGATTTAAGGGACCAATATTTTTATTTAATCCGCGGTTAAGTGGTCAAAATTTATATGGTTATAAAATTTATAGCTCTATTTTAGAGATTTCAGAACCAATAGATTATGTGATATTAGCAGTTCCTGCACGATTATGCCCAAAATTAATGGAAGAAGTAGGCCAAAAAGGTGTTCCCTTTGCGACTGTCTTTGCTTCCGGTTTTCGTGAAGTTGGAAATGAATTTTTAGAAGAAGAACTATTAGACATTGCTAAAAAATATAATGTTAGAATTATTGGTCCAAATTGTATAGGCGTTTACAATCCAAGAGGAGGCCTCTATAATGCTTATGAACAATCCAAAAAATCGGGTAATTTCGGGGGAGTTTTTCAATCTGGAGGGATTGCACAAAATTTAGCACAATTAGCAGTTTCCTATGGTCTTTACGTTTCTAAATTTATATCAATTGGTAATTCTTTAGATTTGTCCCCAGCAGAATTCTTAGAATACTTTCTCTATGATGATTACACTAAAATTATTGGTTTGTATATTGAAAACTTACGATCTATAGAACAAGGGAGGAAATTTATGAAAAAGGTGCAAGAATGTAATCTAAATAGAAAACCAGTAATACTTTGGAAAGCAGGATATGGTGAAGCAACAAAAAAAGCAATTTTATCCCATACAGGCGGTCTTGCTGGAAATAATGAAATTTGGAAGGCATTAGGTAAACAAACTGGAAGTTGTATTGTGAATAATTCAAACGAGCTTACTGCTTTAGCATCTTCTTTTAATCTAACTCGATTACCTGAGACTAGAAATGTTGGTGTCATTGGGATTGGAGGAGGATCTACTATAGAAGCGATAGATATTCTTGAAAAATTTAACTTAAAAATACCTAGTTTAACTGAAAAAACCATCAATAAGATGAAAAGGTTTCTACCAGATGTTAATACAAATGTTACAAATCCTCTTGACCTTGGAGGTGCTGGTATACAACCAAATGTATATTATCGAACCATCTTGGCTTTAGATAAAGACCCTAACATTTCAGCAATTGTATTTATAAAAGATCCTGAAAGATTTGGAGGATTTCAAGAATTATTAGAAGAAATGGGGTTTAGAGATATGGATCTTAATAAAGAATTTATCAGATATATATCTAAAGCAAAAAGAATCTGTACAAAGCCTATGTATTGCGTTATGTTGAAAATTAATGAAGGTTTCGAAGAATATAAGAGCCGGTATAAGTTCAAGTTAAAACTTCTAAACCGCAATGTTCCAGTTTTCGAAAGCTTAGAATTAACAGGGACAGTTTTAGATAAAATTAATTCTTATAGAGAATTTTTGCAAAAGCATGGAAAGTATCCAAAGAAATAATTGGTAAACTTTTTTTTTATTTCTCTGATTTTTGTAGTATATTTTTTGCATCTTGAACTATCTTATTAAGATCTCGTAAAATATCGTTATCGAGAGGTTGAGGTTCATGAGATGCTAGTATTTCCTCCTTGCGTTCCTGACAATGCTTTTCCATATTTTTACTTCCTTTATCTCTCCAAACATCGTAAACATCCCTATTTAACAGTGAAGGAAACCATAATTCTTTCCTAAAATGTTTACGAGTATGGGACTTTTCAAGGAAAGAACCCTTGGGTCCAACTTCCTGTATAATATTTAAACCAAAGGTATTATCATCAAAAATTATATCTCTATTAAGGCTCTCTACATATGAAATCACTTCTGATTGCATCACAAGCATATCAAGTGAACTTGCTTGATCCACTCCAGAAATTCCCATATGCCCAAATATGTCCGCTCCCGCGGCAGTTCCCATGGTCAGTGTCAATCCACATTCTAGACCTGCTTGAGCATCTGGTCTTTTAGAATCTGTGAGCCCTACATTGATATAGACAGGAAATCCATAATATTTTCCCATCTGAGCCATTGCAATACTAAAAAGAGCTTGTTCTGGACCTGAAAAAATAATTTGTATTTTTTTCATATCAAATGCATGACATATACCACCATAACACACAGGCATTCCTTCTCGAATAAGTTGAGTAATGCATATAGCCGCTAAAATTTCAGCATTTTCTTGAATTAAAGTCCCAGCTATGGTTGCTGGTGCTGTCAATCCCATCTGAGCCATTGGACCAATCATCACTGGTATATTGAGCCTTGCAGTTTCAAATAAAAGATCGATACCATTAAACGGGAAACTTAAAGGACTTACAGGTTCAAAAAGCGGAAAAAAAGTTGGGTACTCTGCGGCTTTTTTCTCGTCTCCTCTAAGAGATATACCGAGTTCTACTAAATATTTCGCGGAGTGTCTATCATAAAACCAAAAGTAGATAGGTTTTGTTGTATTTTTAATCATTTCAGTAGCTACCTCCACACAACGCCACTCAACAGGAATTTCATGAGGATCAGCCATCGCTCCTGGAATTGTAATTTGATCTAAAGCATCTGAGAATCTAACCGCAGTAGAAACATCCTTTAAGGTGGAATATCTTCTTTCATCACCAGGATTATCAATCCAAAATGCTTGGCCCGCAGTTGTATTATAATTACGCTTTCCAACTCCAAATTCAGCCTTTCTTGTAGGATCCCGACCAAATATTGTAAAAGATTTTCCTGCTTTTGAGATAAGTTCATTCACTAAATTTTCATGTAATTTAACCAATTGTCTCTTAAAATCTACATTTGCACCTTTATCATTAAAGCGTTTTAGAATTTCTTCATGTGGAACACTAATACCAACATTCTCAAGAATTTTAAGTGAATTTTCATGGATCTCATCAATCTCCAACTGATCAAGTATTTCTACTTTCATTTATATCCCTCTTATCATTTCGAGCTATAAACCATATCAAAAGAATGTAGTATAGAATGTAAATGTACTTTAAAAAATATAATAAAAAAAAAGATTTTTATTGATTAAGTTTAAAATCCCACTTCTTTCAATTGTCTTTGAATGTCTTGCATTATCTCTGGTGTTAGTGGATGTTTTAAATAGAAAATTAATGTACATACCCCCAAGATTAATGCAGGAATTATTCCCATATGTAAACGTATTCCTATCTTAGCTGCCTCTGTTTGAACAGCTGAACCTTCCTGAAATCCAGTGAGAATATGAATTATTGCAAATATACCAATCTGAACACCACGGGATAATCTTGAGAAGAGAGCTTGAACCCCAACAGCTGTGCCTCTTATAGGAGAACGTGTCTTGAGCATTCTTTCCTGCAAAACCTCTGAAAAATAAATTGTCATAAGAGTCCAAAAGTTTGCCATCACAAAACCCAAAATTGACATATAGATCATTGAGTCAATTAATCCTGTAAATAATGGTGTAATGAAAGCTGATATAGTTAAAGTAACTCCTCCGATCACAGCCACTTTCCTGTTATTCTTCGTTCTTTTGGCAAACCAGATCCAAAAAGGTACACCGAAGATCGCAAACTGGAGAAATGGAGCGAATAACAGTATCATCCACCATTCAGGACCACCTAATACAAATTCTGCCGCATATGGAATAGATGCTGTTAAAGAGCCTGTTACTATTTGAAATCCAAAGAACAGAATAATATATGTTACAAAACTCTTTTGCTTAAGAGACAACTTTAATTCCTTTAAAAATTTAGGTCGTCCTTGCTCTCCTATATAATATCGTT
>JAEOTL010000505.1 GCA_016839845.1 Promethearchaeota archaeon | reverse complement strand
CGACAATCAAATTCTCCATTTCATTTAACGCGCTTCTCTTCAGAGCAGGATCATACTTATGAAGGAAGGTGTATATAGGAGGTTCGATTTCTAACGTTTTAAACTGTGCAATTACATCTTTAAAATAACTGATCGCTTCAGGAAATCTTGGTTTATTTTGAACATCAATAACATAGATTGCAATTTCTGTTCCATCGAAAAATTTACCCGGATTTTTTAGGTAAGAGATACGATAACTAATTTGACCCCCTAAATCCCATTCGGAGATTTCTTTTCCTAAAAAATCGAAAACTCTTCTTTGGGCACCCCTGGTTGGTGATAGAATAGCAATTTTAGAGAATTCTCTTTGGAGGGCTAAAATTATGCTTGTTTTTCCGGCATCGTCAAGTCCTGTAAATAAAATTTTTGAAGCTTCTGGTTTAACATCTGGCTCCTCTTTCTTCAAATACATTATTGACTGTTTTAGATTTTTCTCCAAACTTAAATTTCACCTTTACACAATACAAAAAAATTATTTTATATATATTCTTTTACGGTACTTAAATTAAGTAACGTAAATTACATTTATTTAAATTACGTATAATCCATTATAAATTATTCTCAAGGAATTTCTTAAAACCTTGATAATTATTAATTTCTCCTTGAGTTAAATACTCTTTTTTACTGTTTAAAAGGCTAAGAGAAGGAGGAATTTGTGGATTTTTATTTATTAAAGAGGTAAATTCATCAGGAAATTTAGCTGGATCTGCAGTTTCAAAACAAATTGCTTTATGTTTAGCTAATTCAGAATGAGCAATTCTAAATAATTGTAAACTTGCCCAACCAACTGCTCCGTGAGGTTCAATGAAACTTTTATAATTATTATAAAAATTTTCTATAGTTTTTCTTGTCAATTCATCAGTAATAGAGTAGGAGGTAATATCTCGTCTCATAGCTTGGAGATCAGGATCTTTCATAACAACTCCAGATTCATCCAAGTGTCCTCCATATAAATCAATTACCCGAGCAAGATTTGATGGGTGTCCTACATTCATTGCATTGCTGATGCATTTTCTCGAAGGTTCAACCTTATTGTAGATCCCTGTTTCTAGGTATTGAGGAAATTCATCATTCTCATTCACAGCTGAGACAAATTTCACCACAGGCAACCCCATTTTTGCAGCTAATAATCCCCCCATAAGGTTACCAAAATTTCCAGAGGGAACTGAGTAAATAACCGATTCGTTGTTTTCTTGAAAAAGGCGTGAATAACTATAGAAATAGTATAGACATTGAGGAATCAATCGTCCAATATTTATTGAATTTGCTGACGAGAGATTCTTATTCCTCAGGCCAGGATCATTAAAAGCAGATTTCACAAAACGCTGGCAGTCATCAAATTTTCCCTCAATACCAATTGCAGTAACATTTTTGCCAAGAGTTGTCATCTGTTTTCTTTGTAGATCGCTAACTTCGTTTTTAGGGTATAATATAACAACGTTGATCCCTTGCATTTCATAAAATGCTTGTGCTACAGCACCTCCAGTATCTCCTGATGTTGCAGTCAAGATGGTAATAGTTCTGTTATCTTCCTTCAAAAAATATTCCATCAACCTGGCAAGAGTCCTTGCTCCAAAATCTTTAAAACTCGCGGTTGGACCTTTATCTAAAAAACAAATATAATTACTCTTTTCAATTTCTTTCATAGGAACTGAGAAATTTAGAGCATTTTTTAAGATCTCCTTAAGATTGTTCTCTGGGATAAGCTTTCCTATTATTTTAGATAAAACCATGAACCCAATTTCATCAAGAGAAATAGTTTGATAGCTATTTATCTCCTCGTTTGATATTTTTGGAATTGTATTTAACACATACAATCCTTTGTCTAACGCTTGTCCTCTTAGTACTGCAGTTTTAAAATCGACATCTGGATCAGTATTATTGGTTGAGTGTAATTTAATCATAATTTAAGGGACAAACCATCTATTTTAATAACTCATTAATTTTATCAATAACCTCTTGAGGTGAATTTACCCCATATATCATATCCTCTCTTCTATCATCGAGTTTTTGATTCGCAATTTTGGAGGACCATCCAGGAACACTTTCCAATGCAACTATAGGTTTGTTGTATATCCATGCAAAACTTATTTCAGATAATGTTCCTGCTTTACCACTAATAGCTAAACAGAGATCCCCTGCGAGTACTACGACAATATTTCTGGCTTGTGAAAAAGGACAAGGAATTACAATATCAACATATTTGTTCGCATTGCTCTTGTCGGTATAAGGTATGATTCCAATAGTTAACCCTCCTTCTTGTTTCACACCTTTACAGATTGCCTCCATTACTCCAGACAAGCCCCCACATGCTACAGCATAATTGTTTAAGGCAAGTAATCTGCCTATTTGAAAAGTTTGTTCTTCGATTTCCTTACTAATTTCACTTGCTCCTATAACAGAAATTATTGCTTTTATAGGTTGTTTAACATTTAGATTCAAATTACACACACTCCTTGATAGATCTATTATAAGGTTATGGTTATGTGGCGTTTTGTTTTTTCTTGGTAATGCTGATTAAGTCATTAATTATAGCTGAAGCAGCTTCAGGTCCTCCTGCTCCTCGGCCCATGAGTGTTATCGGTCCTGCAAACTTAGTTTCTAATTCTATTACGTTTAAATTACCTCTGATATTAAGAGAGGAATGTTTATTAATCAACCGTGGTTCAACTTTTAATTCATTTTTCTCTGCAATAGCCAAATGTTTAATAACGAGTCCATCCGATTTCGCTAAATCAATTGCTTGGGGAGTTATATTCGAAATTCCCTCTACTTTTACATCAGTAATGTTTTTATGCCATCCTAATAAATCATTCGCAAGAATAACTAATTTTCCTGCGGCATCGTATCCTTCAATATCCAGGCTAGGATCGGCTTCTGCGTAACCTAGTTCCTGTGCTTCCTTTAATGCTAATGTAAAATCCACCCCTTCAGCCGTCATCCTACTCAATATAAAATTACATGTTCCATTCAATATGGCTTTAATACTAATAATTTCATTACCCTCAATGTTGCCTTTAATTCCAAGAGCGGGAACACAACTTGCTACAGTGGCTTCATACAAAACATAGCACTTCTTCTTATTTGCCAATTGTCTGATTTTATCATATTCTAAGTAAAATGGACCTTTATTTGAAGAAATTACATCTATTCCATTATTTAAGGCGCTTATAATATGAGAAAGTCCTGGTTCCCCGGTTTTATGATTTGTAGGGGTAGCTTCAATGCACACATCTAAATCTAATTTAGAAAAGATTTCATTTGGTTTTAGATTTTTTTCCCAGTAAGGTAGATCTCTGAAATTATCAGCTATTTTGAGAACCTCCTCCAAATTTATTCCCTCTTTCCTGACTAATGCACCATCCTCCTCCACAATTGAATTTACAATAAAATTAAAACCAAAAAGGTCATTGAATTCAGTATTCTTTTCATTTAATAACTTAAGAAAACTTGTTCCTACGATACCCTTTCCAATTAAACAGATTTTTACGTCCATTTCTTCCACACATATTAAATTGGTTGTTTACAAATTCGATTAAAAAGCCTCAATTTATTAACTATTAACTTGTTATTAAGAATAAGTTTTTTTCCTCACATATTTTTCGTAGCTCTATAATCAACTCTTCTTTTGTCAAATTTTCAGGAAATTCAATTTTAAATTTAACATTACTAATTTCTTTCAACCCCGTAAATTTGGCTTGTAATTCGGAAACAGTAATATTATTAGCTGCTAAACGTTTTATTGTATCAAGTACATCAGTATCAAATACATGCCCAGTTAAAAGCACAGTGAGAACTCTTTTTTCAATTCCATATGTAATATTCTCGATCTGAATGTTATTTTCTTTTAGTTCTTCTTTTATATTTTGTAAGCTCGATTCTTTGAGTTCTGGGCTTAGTTCAAAATTAATATTCACCGGGATCATATTATTTACTTTCCTATCATGAAAATGCATAATACCATAAATGTTTCCACCATTTTTTGAGATAGGTTTTATCAGTTCAATTAAACTTCCAGGAGTATCTGGCAATCTAACTTCTAAATTTATCATAGTTTTCTTAATTTCCATTACAATTACTTTTTTTCTTATGTTATTAACCCATTTCCGTTTTTCTCTTAAAATGAAACTTGTATTCGGATTTCTTTTAAAAATTAAAATTTCATTACATCAATTGACTTCTTTCCATTATTTATTCTCAAAAGACATGGATCATTAATAATTTTACCTATAACATTGGCAACGATTCCATATTTTTTAAAAGTATCTATCATTTCTTCACTGTTTTTGTTTTTGCACGTCAGTAAAAAAGAAGTTGTGAGGTAGGATTCTATGTAGGATTCTATGGTATAATCTTTTTCTAATAATATCGGAGGAATTTTTATGGTATTTATATTGACATCTGCTCCTACGTCTGAATATTTAATCATCTGTAATAATGTCCCAAAAATTCCCCCATTGGATACATCTTTTGATGCGTTAGCCAAATGTTTTTTAGCTATTATATTTAGAGAGCTACGTTTTCGTAATACTTCTTCAGAACTTTTAAATGTTGTAGTGTCGTAATAGAATTTACTCGCTTTTCCGGGTTTGCCATCAAAGTCTACTGCTAAAATTATATCATCTCCTACTTGAGCATTTCCCGCAGAGATATAATCTTCACGCTTTATCTCTCCAATCATAGTAGAGCTCAATTCACAAAAATTACTTTGTAAGTTAGTGTGACCCCTAACTATTGGAACTTTGAATTTTCTAGATCCTTCTGAAATTCCTTCAAGTATAGCTTCACCAATCGTGGGGTTTTTTACAGAAATTATTATACTTGCTGCCAATGGAGTTCCTCCACAAGCATATATATCGTCCACACTAACTAAAATTGAACTAAAACCTGCACCAAACGGAAAATTCTCAATAAATTCGGTTTTTATTCTGTCTGTTGTAATCAGGATATATTTATCATTATTTATTATGGCGGCCGAGTCTTCACCGATGTCAGAAAAAATTTGTGGACTTTTATAAGTATTTTTTTCAATATATTGGACTATTGGACTAATTTCTTTTTTTTCTAGAATATGCTTATTGGCGTTAATGCTCTTAGCAATTTTTTCAAGTATCATGTATCCAATTTTTATAATTAAGTATCTAATTTTTATAATTAATTTTGCTTAATATTGTTAAGAGATTTAAATTTAAAAAATTCTGTAAATTATGGAAGAACTACTTAAGTCTTCAGTTGTTAAGGGCTTCATTTTTAGTATTCATGGTGAGTTAGGACCTCAGCCTATTTACATGTTCCCGAATTACGTCAGTGATAAAGAACTCGCGAAATTAGAAGAAACGGATAAGGATCAAAATCAGCTTATTCTATCCTATCGAGATGTAACACAGATTTCTATAAAAAATTTGAGTCTTTTTATCAGTGACAGAGAATTTATCGAGGACGTAGATTTTGACAATCTTAAATACTTCGCAATTCTTCCCTATCCTGATTTTAAAGCAACTTCTCTATCATTTTTTCATTATATCAAAACGAACCAATCTGAAACTCCAGTAGCAACTGCATTATCGGTTTTGGTAGATGAATACAGCAGAAGTTTTTTGTACAACAATATTAATAGAATAAAGCCGATTATCATCGATTTCTTTAATGAATTTGATGAGAAGATGCATAATGATTATCCATCTCAAGAGAAGGTGGAATCTTTTTTTGTAAGTTTATTTAAACAAATAATTGAGATCGAAAAAAATCCTTCAACCCCTGTAAGTTCACATCGAAAGCTAAAGATTTTAATGGCAGGATTAGACGATTCTGGTAAAACAAGTTTTCTTTTGAGCGTAGATAGGAAATATAGTAAATTAATTGGATTAAAACCTACTTCAGGAGCTAGTATCACATCTATTGAAGCACTGGGAGCAACAATATTTTTATGGGATTTAGGCGGTCAACTTGTGTTTAGAAAAAAATATATCAATAGAGCAGAAATTTATTTATATGAAGCAGATCTCCTATTCTATTTCATTGACATAAGGAACAAAAATAGGTTTGAAGAAAGTTTTAAATATCTTCAAGACTTAAAAGCTGTTCTGAAACGCTTTAATCAAGATACACCAATTATATATGTTCTTTCAAAAGGTGACCCGGATATAGTAAATTCAGGGGAAATTAAAACTAATATTAAAATTGTACGAGAAAGACTTGCTGAACTCGCTTCTAATGGACCAAATGAGTTATATGTAACAAGCATTTTCCAAATTTATACAATTTTAAGAGCATTTTCTTCAGGAATTTCCAAACTATCTCCCAATAGAGAGATTATTAATCATAATCTGAAAAATTTCTCACAAAGTGCAAAATCTTATTTATCGTTATTGTTAAGTACAGATGGTCTTGTATTGGCGGATTATTATTCATCAAAAGCGAGAAAATTAACGAAGATCTCCAAAACAGAAGAGATTGTCAATGTTTTTGAAGTTACTGCCCCACAGTTTGCAATTCTATATAAAATCTTCTCAAGTTTTAAAGCTTTACAGCAAGAAGAGGCATTGTTTAAGGTTGGCAACTCAATTGTTCTCTTTAAGAAAATTCAAATTGCTCAGAATGAAATGTTTATTTTATTCCTTATAGATAATGAGAAGAAGAAAGAAAAAATAGATACTGATCTGCCCAAATTTTTAATGCAAACTCAAGCTCTTTTGCTTAGATATATATCTTAAATATCAAATGAAGAGTAATTAGAAGAGCACATTAAGAGGAGTACTTTCTGATATATTTTTTCTTAAAACCCTTTTTCTATAATACGAATTTACACCAGAGATTAACGCAACAGAGGGAATTACGCATTTAGCAAATTTTATTGGCCCAAAGAGTAGAAAATCGCTCCCAGCACTTGCACAATAGGTCATTATAGATGCTATTGCCCCACATCTAGGTATATCACCGTATTTTTTAATAAATTCCCAATTATATATAGCATTTGATGGAGCACACCCTGTAGGTAATCCTAATCTGCTTTTAACAAGATTATTTGTCTCGAAATTAACAGAGACCGAAGGTAAATCGAGGACAGCAGTATCGACTAGTATATTCTCAATATTTGCATTTTGTGCCTTTGGGATAAGTGTTTCTTCTAAAAATTTCAATTTTTGTTTGGGGAAGACATATCTACTTCCAAAAGTTAGAACGATAGCATTCTTTACTCCTATCTCCTTTAATTTCAAGATAGTATCTTCTGTTGTTGCCTCATCTATACTGTTCAAAATTGCTCGATCAAGTAAACCAGCTTCTGCTAATCCTTCCATTGCGGGTATACGCGAAGAATCATTTAAACCATCCACTAAAAATGGGAAATCGACAGTATCTGCTACAAACTCACAATATTTTAAGAGTGTTTCGGGATAAGCACCAACTACATCGATTATTCCTTGCATTTGAGTATCCTCTATAATTTCTGTAAAATCATTTAATTCTTTTTCTACGATACTCTTATCTATCTCCCCAGTCTTTTCATTCAATAGAGCAGCATGTTTTGCGTAAAATACTGACCCGATCATTGTAACGGGATTTTGACCGGGATTCCCCCCTATACGATTCTTCCCGATTTGAACTACTTTTTGCTCAACTTCAAAATTTAGCATGATTTACAACTATGTTTTTAAGTAAAATTATTAATTAATAAGAAGGTAGTACTATTTTTCTAACTTTAGTTATTTACTAATTCTCTGAAATGGTTTATCTTGCTTAAGTAATTTGATAAACTCAGGAACTTTCTCAGGAGGGACTTTCAGATATTCTCCTTCAATTGCATATTCAAAGTCCTTAGCCCATGCTGCAATATCCTGAGAAAATGTTTTTCTATCCATCCTAAGGATTTTCCCCATTGTTTTTAGATCAACTTCGTTTGTGGTTTGAATTTGTTCTTTAACCTTTTCTTTTCTCTTTAATTTGATCGGCTCACTCACTAATGTTCCGACGTATATTATTGAAATTATAAATTCAGGAATCCATCGGTGCGTTAATAGAACAATAATAACTGCTATAAAAGAGCTTGCTGCACTAATAGAAAAATGGATATCATTCCACGCATAACCAATATAATACAACTCAATTTGAATAAGCATCCGTATTATGTTGACAATATAGAAAATTACAGATGAGATGATAAGTGCTTTAGTTTTTCTCCACACTATATCTCTTCTTGTGTTCTTGTCTTGGCTATGTGGAGTGAAGAGGATCACACCAACAAAAATGACTATTGCTTGAACTCCAGTACAAAATGTCTCGAATGATATCATCCCTCTACTAGGTACGATGAAATTCCAATGGTATTTTCCTATTGGATTATATTCGACAGTTGCATTCATATTAAAAAATAAATTTAGAAAATACACCGTCTGTTTTACAACAATTTCATGTAGCCAATAATTAAGCTGCAGATCAAAAAATAAATAGACTAAATATGCTGACATTGGTCCACCTATTGCAAATATGATTAAAGATTTTATTGAGAAAACGTATTTTCGTTCATTATACTCTATGATAGGTTTTTTCATTTTTGCTATCGCTTTAATCTTCATCATCGTGCTTATCCTCCCTTTCTTCTAATTGGACGATGTAAAAATGAAATCTGTCAACTATAATGAAATTTAGAATAATCAACAAAGGAATCATAACATATCCAAAGATTTGACCATTATACGTCTCTAATTGGGGAATAGTAACCCCAATAATAAATGCAAATATCAAATTTATTGATAGTATAGCCCAAATAAATAGTTTCTTAATAAGAATTTGCTCCATTATTTAGCATACAACTGATTTAGT
>JAEOTL010000022.1 GCA_016839845.1 Promethearchaeota archaeon | reverse complement strand
TCAGATAAAGCAAAATTTGGTCAACCGGAAATAAAAGTTGGAGTTTTTCCACCAATAGCTGTTTTAGCATTTCCCCAAATTATCGGAAATAAAAAGGCTTTTGAATTAATTATGTTAGGGGAAATAATCGACGCACAAGAAGCACTAAGACTTGGAATTTCTAATCATGTTTTCCCGATTGACTCATTTGATCAAGAATTTTCCAAATTTATTGAATCCTTTGACGATTTAAGTACAATTGTTATACAATACACAAAAAAAGCATTTTATAAGGCGTTAGGAATGGATTTTGAATCTAAATTAGATGAAATTGAAGAATTTTATCTTAAAGATTTGATGTCAACCAATGATGCAAATGAAGGTTTACAAGCATTCCTAGAGAAAAGAACACCCAATTGGCAGAATCGTTAATTTTCTTAAATTTAATAAGAATTAGGTTTAAATTATTATAAAAATAAAACAAATAGTAGGAAATTGAGATGAAAGCAGCTATATTTGAAAAAGTTAAGGACCCATTAAAATTAGATGATAATTATCCTGACCCAAATATTTCTGGTGAAAAGGGTTATGCTATTGTCGAGATAGAAGCATGTGGAGTTTGTCATACTGATTTTGGTTATTTGGAACATGGTGTACCTACAGTTAAACAGCCTCCTCTTATATTAGGCCATGAAATATCAGGAAGGATTAAAGAAGTAAGTGAGGATGTAAAGAATTTCAAAGAAGGAGATCATGTTATAATACCTGCAGTGCTATCCTGTGGTTACTGTGTTAATTGTAGAACAGGTAGAGAGAATATTTGCCTTAATCAAATAATGCTTGGAAACCATATTGATGGGGGTTTTGCAGAACAAATTAAAGTCCCAACAAAAGATGTGGTTCCTTTACCCTCTGATATGTCTTTAGAAGAAAGTTGTATTATTTCAGATGCGGTCTCAACACCTTATCATGCTGTAAAAAATCGAGGTCAAGTAAGACCTGGTGATTGGACCTTAATTATTGGCTGTGGTGGAATAGGTCTAAATGTGGTTCAAAACGTAAAAGCAGCAGGTGGTTTACCTATTGCCGTTGATATTGTTCCAGAAAAGCTAGAAATAGCTAAAAAGATAGGTGCTGTAGAAACTATTAATGCTAAAGATATGGATGACAGAGAAATAGTTGGAGCTATTCGAAAAATTACAGGAGGGGGAGCAGATATTGCATTTGAAGCAATTGGTCATCCAACAACAATGAAACAAGCATTTAACAGTTTACGAACTGGTGGACGTCTAGTAGCTGTTGGATATTCACCAAAACGATGGGATGGATTCGATATCGGTCGTGTAATGTTTCGGGAAATGGAGGTAATTGGAAGTCTCGGCTGTCGACCTGTCGATTATCCAAATATTATTAACTTAGTTAAAAATGGTACACTTCAGCTCAAGCCATTAATTACCCACAAATTCCCACTTTCAGAAATTAATGAAGCCTTCGATGTTATGCGTCGAGGAGAAGGAATTAGAATTATTATTCAATGTCAAAAATAGAGGTTTAATAAAATATTTAATTTATTTTTAACTTTACAAAATAGAATGAATCAAGGGGATATAAAGATTGTTTGAACAATTTAAAGATTGGTATGAAAACCGTCATAATTATGCAAAAGAATGGAAAGAACGTACTGGCGGAAAAATAATTGGAACTTTCTGCACGTATGTACCTGAAGAAATTCTTTATGCCGCAGATATTCTACCTGTAAGAATTTTGGGTAGTCATGAACCACAAGATGTTTCCGAACCACATATTTTTGCTATGTTTTGCCCTTTCTGTCGTGATTGTTTAGCACAGGGATTAAAGGGTAGGTTTGATTATCTTGATGGGATTACAATTGCTCAAAGCTGTCTACATATTAGACAAGCTTTTACGAGTTGGGATCTCCATATTCCAGTAGATTTCAAATATTATTTACCACATCCTATGCATGTTCAAAGTTCTCATGCTGTTCCTTATTTAACAGAAGAATTAAAGGAATTCAAGAAAGCTATAGAAAAATGGACAGATAAAGAAATTACTGATGATGATCTTAAACGTGGAATTGAGATTATGAATAAAAATAGACGTCTTTTACAGCAAGTTTATGAGCTAAGGAAACAACCAAATCCACCATTAACTGGACTTGAAGCAATGCTTATGGTTGTATCTTCTCAAATGATAGATAAACGAGAACATAATAAAGCTTTAGAGGAGCTTCTTGAAAAACTTCCTTCAAGAAATTTAGAAGAACCTGGTGAACGACTTATGATATTAGGCTCAGAGGATGATGATACTGAATTTGTTGCAATGGTTGAGGATTTAGGTTCGAGAATTGTTATTGATGAACATTGCACTGGAACACGATATTTTTATGAGGAAGTATATACTAACGGAGATGTACTCACTTCAATAGCAGAGCGGTATGTTAAACGTATACCATGTCCTAGTAAAGATTGGCCTGAAAGAACTAGACTTGACCATATAGTAAAGTTAGCAAAAGATTATGATGTTCAAGGGGCTATTGTAATGCAAATGAAGTTTTGTGACCCTCATGAATTAGATACACCTGCTATAAAAGAAGCTCTAGAGAATGAAGTAGGGATTCCTACGATATTTCTTGAATTTGATGTAACCGTACCAATTGGACAATTTAAAACTCGTGTTGAAGCATTTTTAGAAATAATAAGAGAGGAGGATTTATTTTAAAAAGGAGGAATTAAAATGATGGAAACTAAATATCCTATGGAACCCTTAAAGTGTTGGAATAGTGCAAAAACTCTTAGAGAGAATTATTATAAGGATTTTGCTGAAGCTCATGATAAAGGAGGACTTCGATGGGCGGGGGGAGCATGGTCTTTTGATGCTATTCCTGCAGGTTTAGGGGATGATGTATATTCTTTAACGGGAGAACCTTATGGTGCGACTGTTGCATTTAATGATAAGTTAGCTTTAGAGTGTCATGAAGCAACTGAAGCGAAGGGCTTTGCACGAGATTTATGCTCTTATATGCGTAATTATTGGGGTTCTATTCTCATCAATAAATATGCTTGGCCTCAATTTTCCGATGAATTTCCAAAACCTGATTTCATATGGCAAGACCATATATGTTGTTCTCATGCTAAATGGTATCAGGTAGCAAGTGACCTTGAGGGAGGAATCCCAATGTTTAGTATTGATGTGTCAGTAGGACCATACGAAGAACTAAATGAACATAAGATTAATTATGTTGTAGGTCAGATGCATGATGGAATAAAATTTCTTGAAAAAGTTACAGGGAGAGATTACGATGATGAGCTTTTAATTAAAGCTGTTCACAATGAATTTCGCACGTGTCATTATTGGTCAGCAATTTGTGAACTTAATAAATCGATCCCAGCTCCTTTAGATGAGAAATCAATGTATTCATTATACGTTCTTGGTACTTTAAGAAAATCAGCCAAGTGGACTGCAGATTTTTATGAAAAAGAATTATATCCAGAAGTACAGGATCGTGTTAAACGAGGTATTGCTGCTGTAGGGAATGAAAAATGTCGAATTATGACAGATACTCAACCACCATGGGCATTTTTAAGAATTTTTCGATATTTAGAGCAATATGGATGCGTTTCTGTAGGGAGTTTATACACTTTCGGGCTGATTGGACTATGGGAAGATAAAGAAGATGGATCATGGGGTCCAAGATCCATTCCGGATATAGAGATAACTAATAGAGATGAAGCTTTGCGAGCTCTTACTGATTGGAATTTAAGCAAACCTGAATGGCAGCATTTTTACCATCCCAAACTCAAATCGGATATGATGATTAGGATCGCTAAAGAATGGCAACTTGATGGAGTTTTTCTACATTTTAATAGAGGATGTGAGGGCCTGAGTCTTGGAATTGCAGAAAATCGTCTTGCAATCCAAAAAGCAGGGATACCTACGATGCCTTTTGAAGGGAACATGGGAGATGAGAGAGAGTTCGATCTTGAGCGAACTATGAAACGTGTAGACGCTTTTATGGAATCTTTAGGAATAGAAAAACAAAATGCAC
>JAEOTL010000504.1 GCA_016839845.1 Promethearchaeota archaeon | reverse complement strand
TTCTCACATGTTTCTTTATATGTGTGATTTTTTAAATAACTTAAGATTTCTTTCTTTTCTGTGAATGAATATCTTCGACCATGAATTTTTTCGCTCATAAAAAAATATAAAAAGCGTAAGTATTTAAATACTTACTTAAACTGTAGTGTAAGTAGTAATTAAAGATTAATGACCTTTCAAAACTAAAAAATAGTTGAAGAAGCTAATCGATGACGAAATAAAGGTTACGATGCATATTTAACAAAGATTTTTGTTCCAATTCTAATTGCTCCTGTGATAATGAGCTACGATCAATCGGATTTCCTGAGAAAATTAAATTACCGGGAGGAAAATTAGGATCCCCAATACGGGCTTGCCAGGCTTCAGTTAAAATAATAGGGATTTTGGAAATTTGATTATTTCTCATATAAAGGTTTTGTAATTTAGGTAATTCAATAAGAATATCTGGAACCTTAATGAATTGATTATTATTCAGAAAGAGATTTTCTAGAGATTTTGCGTTGGAAAATGTTTTTGGTAGTTCAGATATGTTGTTTGAATTAAAATTGAGATAAGTTAAACTTTTGAGATCTAGAATTTCGGATGGAATCTCTGATAGACCAAAATTCAATAACGTCAAGAGGATTATCTTTCCATTTGAGGCTATATAATGACAAGGAAATAAATATGCTGGGAAATTTACATTAGCGTGCATCCATGGCAGTTTTTGGTACGATCCTTGAAATAGTTTTCCCTTTTGATAGGGCATTAGATCATTTCTAGATATTTTTTGCTCAGGATCCGCCGTAATCCTCTCAATTTTTTTCCCAATTTGTATTTCTAATGCTTCAAGCACTTTTTTCTCCTCAGGCTCTAGGGGTATATTCACTCGAGTAGCTACCCGCATCAAAACCCCCCCCATTTTAAACTTTTTTTCCTTTTCCTTTTCCCAATTTGCTCTCGATTCTTTTCGATAATTCTTATTTTTTTTAAATCTTTTCAATATCGTTTTTAATTCACTTGATGGCATATCCTTGGGAGTTGGTGATGACTTTTCAACAGTAGATTCGGTAGAAGGTGGAAGGGATCCCATTGCGGCTCTTTTGAGGGTATCCATTGCTGATAATAATGAACTTTGCTCCATTTGTTTTGCTATTGCGAAAATATATACATCCATTTCAGTTAATTTTCTTCTCAACATTAATAAATAACAAGGTAATTGTGAAGAAGGAGGGATACCTCTTTTAACTGCTATTAAATGTTTTACAGAAATATCTCTTACAGAATAAGTTTCTTTTTGAAATTCAAAAGATCTAATATTTCTATTTTCAGGATCCAATTTTGGAAAGGTAAATGTGTTTTTCCACTTATTTCTCCGATTTTGATGCCAACGAGCACTTTCTTTCCAAATCTTTATCAAATCAAGAATCTCTTCAGCTGATTCCCATTTCTCTGTTTTGTATATTACTTCGTTAGAACTTGAAACTAACATAGATTCAATATTAGAATTAAGATTTACTAGAGTTGGAAGAATCTCTTTTGCACGTTTTAAGTAATTTGAATCAGCATCTTTAGCTAATTTTACATAGTCCCGGATGATTGTTAATACCGCATCAGAATAATCTTCCCAGACATCTGCTTCAATTTGTTCATTTAAATATTCAAGCCAAAATTTTGGGAGAGAGATAATTATTTTAGTCTTATTATATTTACTCCCACTTTTGATTTCATTTCTCCACCGTGATAAGGTAGTTTCTGATATATTAAACTTCTCACTTGTGTCCTTGTATGTATGATTCTCCAGAAAGTCTAAAATATCTTTCTTCTCCTTAAAGGAATATCTTCGCCCATGTTTTCTCTCACTCATACAAATATAGAAGAAGTGTGCGTATTTAAATATTTACTCCAACTCAGTGGAAGTAAATCAACAATTAGACATATAAATAATTCTTTTTTCTTTCAAATTGTTTCCTATTTTAATAAACAAATGTTGAAAGTTCAAAACTAAAAAGTAAAAATATTTACATTATATTAAATTTCTCTATTTAATTTATTAAAAATATAAATCAAGAATTAATTTAAGGGTATAAAAAAATGGTATTAGAAACAAATATTACTAAAATGTTAGGGATTAAACACCCTATTATTGCCGCTCCAATGGGCCCTTTCTATACTACTGAGCTGACAATTGCAGTTTCAGAAGCTGGTGGTCTTGGTGTACTAAGTCACAGCGCATTAATAAGTGACTATCAAAAAGGTAAAAGCGCCATTGATATTATGAAAGAAAATATGTTAACAGTAGTAGAGCATACAGATAAGCCATTTGGCTTTAATGTAAGGACTTCTCGAAGGGAACTTGATGCTGCACGGTTAGTTACAGAAATTCCAAAATTCATTATGGAAAATCAAAGAGTGAAAGAACAGTGTGTTTATGCTATTACAAGCGCAGGATCTTCAAAAACTCTACCTATGTCACAAGATTATCAAAAATTAAAGGAAAGTGGATCTCAAATAAAACACTTTCACGTTGCTCCCGCCTTATGGCTCGCTGAAAAGTGTGTTGCAGCAAAGGTAGATGGGTTAGTTGTTACTGGTGGGGAAGGTGGAGGTCATCAATCGTATGAAAAAGTGAGTACATTAGTTCTATTACAACAGGTAATGCAGAAATTTCCTGATTATCCTGTAGTTGCATGCGGTGGATTTGCTACTGGTGAAGGACTTGCGGCAGCTTTAGCTATGGGAGCAGGAGCCATTGCTATGGGTTCACGATTTATTGCTTCGGAAGATAGTGAGTTTAGTAAAGAATATAAAAACGTTGTCCCTTCAGCAAAAGCTCAAGATACAATACTAGTAACAGGTGCATTAGGACCAATACGCCTATGGAAAAATGAATATTCATTACATCATGGATTGGTAGCAGATAAGGAAGCGAAAATGGCTGAAGAAAAACAGATGAGTCCTGAAGATATTATAAACGAAGGTAAAGCTTATGAGGCAGCATACACCGGAGACGTTAATTCTGGCGCTGTATTATTAGGTCAAAGTATTGGAGTCATTCCCAGTGTAGAAAAAGTTGGGAAGATAGTTGATGACATAGTAACTGACGCTGAGAAACGTTTGCGAAATGCTTATGGATTTTTAAAATAAGCAAAATTTATTTTTTTTTAATTTTTTCTTGTATTAGTATTTTGAAAATATTACGAGTGGTCTGACCAAACTTGAGTCTATTCTTTGAATTGATTACCGATTAACCTTTTCTTTTTCTTCTTCTTAATTCAACAAGTATATTACCACCAAAAACAATAATTTACCTCTAATTTTTCACATTATCTTTATATAGATAGTATTCAATTATATCAATTACACAGTTATGTCGAAATTTTAACAACCAAGGTGAAACCAATCTCAGAACAAGAAAATAAAGACTCAAAATTACTATTTTCAAAAACATTTTCAATTATTGGGATGGTTGTGTGTGTGATTGGGGCCATTACTTTTATCTATGAAGGGATTGCAACACTTCCATTGAATATTGGATGGGGTATGGGCTCATTATTAGAGATCGCCTTGGGAATATTCACCATAATTGGGACGCTTAGCACCTTTAAATATCGTTTCAGTGGGATGCTTTTTTGTTTTTTAATCGGGTATTTCACTTTAT
The DNA here is from genome assembly GCA_016839845.1 of Promethearchaeota archaeon. The sequence goes on along the minus strand of JAEOTL010000504.1, from coordinate 5,050 downwards.
TATCCGGTGTTTTTACAAATTTCTACTTGGACCTCTTTTTCCTTGGACCTCTTTTTACACTAATCGGAGGCATCATTGGCCTCATCGGAGCATTTATTACTTCACCAGAGCAACTAAAAAAATTTGGTATGTTAGCAGTTATTTTAGTGGTAATTATTCTTGCATTATGGTATTTGCAATTTTTATTTACATTAACACAATGAAGGTACCCCCTAATTCATTCCACCAAAGTATTTCATAAAACTATTTGTGTTATAAATGCTTATGGATTTTTGAAATAAGCAAAATTTATCTTTTTTTTAATTTTTTCTTGTATTAGTAATCTTTTAAAAAATGAGAGTGTAAAAGATGGATGTTAAAAATATTGTTGTAATAGGCGTCGGACTAATGGGTAACGGAATCGCCCAATGTGGATTGATGGCCGGATATAACATCACTCTGGTTGATATAAAACAGGAATTCATCGATAGAGCTGTGGAAAACATTACAGGTGGCCTTAATAAATTAGAATCGAAGGGAGTTTTAAAGGCCGCAGAACTCCTAGCACGAATGAAGACAAATTTAGATCTAGCTGCTGCTGTGAAAGATGCTGATTTGATTATTGAAGCTGTCGTTGAGGATATGGATGTAAAGAAAAATATATTCAAAACTTGCGATGATAACGCTCCTGCTCATGCGGTAATTGCTTCAAATACTTCTACAATGTCTATTACTGAAATGGCAACTGCCACGAATAGACAAGATAAATGTATTGGGATGCATTTTTTCAATCCCGCCCCTTTAATGCGGTTGATAGAGGTTATTGCAGGTGAGGCATCTTCTGAAGAAGCAATGGAGATTGGTATGAAGGTCAGTGCGAGTTTGCCATGCCTTAGAGGAGACCGATATGTTGCAAAAGTCTTGAAAGATAGACCTGGCTTCATTGTGAATAGGCTAAATGCCCCAGGTGGCATCTACATGAATTATCTTCTTGATACATGCTTAGAGAAAGGAATTCCTTTTGAGTCTTTAGATGCTGACTTCGGATCGCGAGGTCCAATGAGTCCTTTAGTATTAGCCGATTATACAGGGATCGATACGGGATATCATGTTCGAAATTATTATGCTGATACATTGCATGAAGACTTCAGACCAGGTAAAGTAGTTACAAAAATGTTTAATGAAGGAAAATTAGGTAGAAAATCTGGTCAAGGATATTATGATTGGACTAAGGGAAGACCACAACCAGACTTCTCGAAAATCGAAAAAGCAGGATTAGTAAATGGAGGAGTATTTCTGGCAATTCAGTTAAATGAAGGATGCAGGATCTTAGAAGAAGGCATTGCTTCCGGATGGAAAGTAATTGACGATGCAAATATGGCAGGTATGAATGCTCCTGGGCCTTTTGAGAGAGGTATTCCAAATTGGGAAGGCTTAGTCAAATTATTAGACGAATACTCTGAAAAACTCGGAAGGGAATATATTAAACCGTGTGAGTTGCTTCGGAGCGGTAAATTTGTAGATATGAAATAGTTTTAATTTTTCCTATTTTTTTTATTTTATTATTTCTTATTGTTTTATATAATTCTAAAATTCCCTAAGTAATTTGTAATTAACATAAGCAGTTGATTAATTTGGCGATAAAGCTATAAAGAGGAAGTATTTGTGAAAATTAATGTCGTAGGAACAAGTAGCAGTGGGAAAACAACTTTTTCCAAGGACTTATCTGAAATTTTATCCATTCCACACATTGAAATGGATGCTCTTTTTTGGGGGCCTTATTGGGAACAAACTAGTTATGAAGAATTCTGTGTAAAATTACGTTCAGCTATAAAAGGTGAGAGCTGGATATTGGATGGAAACTACACAAGAACAACGCCTATAAAATGGGAATGTGTAGATATCGTTATCTGGCTTGATTTCAGTTTCATTCGTTCACTTTTACAAGCAATCAAGAGGGCAATTAGAAGAATTATTGCTAGAGAAGAACTATGGCCAGGTACAGGAAATATAGAGACTTTGGGAGCCTTATTTACTAAAGAATCTATAGTACTTTATACAATAAAAAAACATAGAATAGTCAGAGTACAATATGAAACATATGCCGGGTCGGATTATTATCCAAATATACAATTCATTAGGCTTAAATCACCGAGGAAAGTTGAAACATTTTTGACTAAAGTTAAAAAAAATAAAAGAATCATCTTTGATAATGCTATAAAGTAAGTAATCTTACACTTTACAAAGGTTATAAACACTGATATAAAAAAAGGAGAAGGAATTTTAGTTTTGATTATACTACAATTTCAGATGGGTTAGGAATGCTTACACCTATACCTTTTTCAGACATATAGGCTTCAATATCACCCTTTAACCACTTTTCCGCATTGACGTTATTCTTAAGATGTGTATCCATATGAACAAGCCCTAGTGCACATAAAAATGCATCTGCTTTTTCTGCTGGGCAAGATTGTGAGTACTGGATTAAATTTTCTTTTATATATTTTGTTGCAGGGGTATCCCCAAACCATACCTCAGCTTGTTGGTGCATTAGTTCATAGACAGCTTCCATTTCTATGCTAAAATGAAAATGATCTGCGTTCTTGAGGATGACTAATTTCTTGGGTTCTTGAGTTCGACTATAAAGATCATATATAGAGGAGAGGGGTACAAGAGTATCTTTTTCACAAGCAATGTAAAGTGTAGGTATTTCACGCTTCCAATCCAAGTTAAGTACATCCCGTGCAGGGTTTGGTTCATTAGGGTCCGGAAGCGTTCCTCCTCCAGATGCGATAGGTAATGCGACAGAGATGCGTTGGTCATTTGAAGTTGCCATAAGAATAGTCCAACCACCGTAACTATACCCTGTGACTCCGATTCTTTCTTCCTCAATTGCCATAGAGGGGATGGCTGATTTATTTTCCAGCATACAATCAATTAAGAAGGTAACATCTTTTGGTCTATTAACAAAAACTTGAGCACCGATATTGAACACTTCCTGTTCAGTCATATCCGCAAAACTTAACATATCATTGACTGTATTCCCAATATGATCAGATGATGCCACGACATACCCATGGCTGGCTAGATGAGTGCAAAGATGTGCTGATAATCTTCTATGTCCTCCATGACCATGTGAGTAAATTATAAGGGGAAAAGACCCGTTACGGAGTTTTGCATCACGTACAGCCTTTTGGGTTCCGGATATACCCATAACTTCAAAAGTGTCTTTAGTTTCTTCGGCTAAATCTTGTCTAAGATATTCATCCGTAGCGGGATACCAAATTTCAGTAGGAAGGGTTCTCTTTCTTCCTGGGTCTTCTAAATCTTGGCTGAGAACACCCACCGGAAATGGTCCACGATTGAAAGGCTCATAAATTTCTTCTTGTTCATTCATATTATTTCAACCTCTACTTTAGATTAATGTAATTTAAAATCACAGATTATTTAACACTTATGTTAATTAAAGAAATTTTTTATAAAACGTGATTAACATGGTAAAAACTTCCCTTAAATGTCATTATCACGTTCTATCGCTAAAGAAATACGACGATGCAATGATAAATAATGTATATGGCATTATTTGCAGAGATTTTTGCGGTAAATGTCTTCATCAATCCCCAGCTTATGAATTTTAGTGAAATATTACATATTATTTCCTTATTTTTTTATCTCATCCTACATTCTAATTTTTAATTATGTCAAGAGAGAATGAAGACCAATCAGAAAAAGTTGAACCGATAAATGTATATACTCTTAAACCATCATTTAATACGCCAATTAAAGATGTGGGTACAGCAGTAGCCCCTCTTTCTTCATGTGGATGGGTTCATACAACAGAAGGTGTAGTTTTAATCGATACCCTAATTTCTAGAAGAGTAGCTAAACAAGTAAAAGAGCGAATCAAGGATAAAATTAAATATATAATTTATACACATGGTCATATGGATCATGTGCGTGGAACGAATGTATTCATGGACGAAAACCCCGAAATTATTGCGAGCAAATACTTACCAAATCGATTCGATCGATATCAAATGTTAGCACCCTATAAAGCTCGTAAAGATGCGCAACAATTTGGAGGTGAAGAAGCTATCCCAGAATTTGATATTATTTATCCAACAATGACGTTCCTTGGGGATATGACATTTAAGTTGGGAGATAAGACATTCGAACTTCATACAGCAAGAGCAGAAACTGATGATGCGGTATGGGTGTATGTACCAGAACTAAACGCAGCATTTATTGGAGATCTGTTGATCGGAAGTCTTCCTAACGTAGGTAATCCCTGGAAACCAACTCGATTTGCATTAGATTGGGCAAAAGAACTGGAGAGAATTCGGGATCTCAAACCAGAATACATTTTTTATGGTGGTGGTGGAACCTTTATTCAAGGTAAGGAAGCTTTGAATCGACTTAATGATAATATAGAAGCTATCCGTTCGCTTCATGATCAAGTAGTTGATCACATCAATAAAGGTACCCATATTACTGAAATGATTCACGAGGTAAGGTTGCCTGATCATTTAATGAAAAGTCCATATCTTCGAGCGAGTTATTCTCGACCTGAATTCTTTGTGTATAATGTGTATCGCTGGTATCATGGTTATTTTGATGAAAATCCTGCGCATCTCCTACCCAGACCACAAAAAGAGGTTATGAGTGAGATATTCAATTTAATTGGGAATTCTGATATAATCCTAACGCGAGCCCAAGAACTCTTAGATAATAATCAAGCTCAATTGGGACTAGAAATCTTAGATGTGCTAATTCAAGCAGAACCAGAAAATATCGCAGCAAGAAAATTGAGAATTAAACTCCTTCAAAACATTGGTAAAGCTGATTATAGTCTAATGTCTCGAAATGCCTGGGCGTATTTCATAAAAAAAGATAAGGAATTCATTGAATCAAAAGAAAGATAAGTCGAAATTGAATTTCAGTTAGATTACGAATTATTACCAATAAGGTAAATGAGGCCATCTGCCAGTGTTCCTCTCCAGCAGATATAATCATGACCTCCAATAAATTCTACATATTTAACTGTATATCCTTTACTTAATAGCACATCTCG
>JAEOTL010000503.1 GCA_016839845.1 Promethearchaeota archaeon | reverse complement strand
GAAGCTGGAATATATATTCCCACTTTATGCTATATGAAAGATTTAACTCCTTATGCTGGTTGTCGTCTTTGCATTGTGAAAGTTAAAGGGATGAAGGGCTACCCTACAGCGTGCTCAACTCCAGCTGAAACTAACATGGAAATCACTACAAACGATGAAGAACTTAAGGAATTAAGGATCGAAGTATTAAATCTGATATTAAGCGAACACCCTTTTTCTTGTTTCGTGTGTGAGGAAAAAAATAATTGCGAAGAAGAAAGGGGTAGCGAAAGTAAAGCTGGAAGAGCTTTTGGATGTTTTTCATGCTCAGTTAGGGAAGATTGTGATTTACGAAGGGTTACAAATTATCTTGAAATAAAAGATGTTAATTATCAATTAGAATATAGAGATTCTCCTTTAAAGAGAAATAATCCCTTTATTGAAATGGATCCCAATATGTGTATTTTGTGTGGAAAATGTGTGAGAATCTGTAATGAATTAAAAAATATCGGTGCCATTAACCTTGTTGATCGCGGACATGCTACAAAAGTCTCAACCGCATTCGACATGCCTCTAATTGATACCAATTGCCAGTTTTGTGGTGCTTGCATAGATGTTTGCCCGACTGGGGCCTTCACTTCCAAAAACACCAAATGGTTTGACAAATCAAGCAAGGTCACCACATCTTCATGTTGTCTCTGCAGTATAGGATGCGAATTTGAATACTATTCATTTAATGAAAACTTAGTTGAATCGATTCCTAATAAAGATAATTATACTAACAACAAGCATCCCTGCTTATTTGGAAGATTTTGTATTGTCCCTTTTAATAATGGTAGGGAGCGAATAAAAAATCCCTTAATTAAAGAGAATAATAATTTAGTACCTTACGAGTGGGATATAGCATATGATTTCATAATAAAAAACCTAAAGAAATTCAAACCAGAAGAAATTGCGATAATTGCATCTCTGGATTTATCGAATGAATCTGCCTATATACTAAACAAATTTGCTAGAAGTATCTTAAAAACAGAAAACATCGTTCTAGTATCTTCTCTCTCCCCTACTAACGATGAAGAACTTCTAGAAAGAAACGCAAATATTCAGGGTGTTTTGGAGAATCTTATTCTTAACAATAAGAGATCTCAAGAGGACATTATTAAAGACATAGAAAGTGGTAAAATTAAAGCGTTATACCTAACTGAACGACTTACTGATTTAACATATATAGAAAAGATTGAGTTCCTAATTTTACAAGATATTTATCCTTCTAATTGTTTTGAGAATGCAAGTGTAATTCTTCCTACTTGCACGTTTGTAGAAGATTCAGGCTCAATTTCGAATTCTAGAGATGGTTTAAATAGGTTCTTCCAAGCTTCTTCACAAGTTGCTAAATCAAAACCAGATTGGTTAATTTTTTCTGAACTCGCGATAAAATTTGATAAATCAAAAGAGGAAGAGTTTAAATTTTCAACTTCAGTTGAGATTTTTAATGTAATAAACAGATTGAATCGTAACGTAAATACTGAGAAGATTAAGCAGTCCTTAAAAAGACAGGCTCATCATAGTTTTGAAGATAATTACTGTGAGTTGCTAACAAATTATGCCCTGTTAGATTCATTCAAATATCGAGGGGAAAAGATTTCAAGTCAAGTTCCAGACTTGAAACAGCTAATTGAATATAGAATATCAAAGAAAAAGAAAGGAGCATCAAGGATTGAGAAAGAAGTCCCAAAAGAGACAAGGTTTAAGGTTATTTCAAATGAAGAAATTGCATTAAATTTCTATAAATTAATAATTGAATCACCCTTAATAGCTAAGAAAGCAAAACCGGGAAACTTTGTAATATTGATGAAAGAGGATGTGAGTGAAAGGATACCCTTAACTATTTCCGAGTGGGATAATGAAAAAGGTACTATTACTCTTTTTTACCAAGAAACGGGATATTCTACTATGGAATTAACAGATCTTAAAGCCGACGATTATCTTTATAGTGTTGTGGGGCCATTAGGAAATGACATTCTAATAGATAATTTTGGAACTGTTTTACTAGCAGGAGGATGCTACGGAAATGGTGCAATCCTCCCAATTGCCAAAGAACTAAAATCGGTTGGGAATAAAATCATAGTAATTTTGGAAGCCCGAAATGAGCATTCGTTTTATCTGGAGAATGAATTTGAAGAAATTGCTGATCAAGTAATTTATTGTACATCTGATGGCTCAAAAGGTCTTAAGGGTAAAATTCTTACCGGATTAAAACACGTATTTAGCCAAAATAATAAAGTGGAAAGATGCTACTTCATTGGTTGTACTCTTATGATGAGAGACGCCTCTGTTTTCACAAAAGAGCAAGGAAACATACCTACATTTGTTAGTTTAAATACTATTATGATTGATGGTACAGGAATGTGTGGTTGTTGCCGTTTAACGCTCATCCAAGACGATAAAGAAATTACTAAGTTTGCGTGTATTGATGGACCAATATTTAATGGTCATCAAATTAAATGGGATGATTTATCCTCTCGAAACGTACGTTTTCAAGAACCTGAGGTTTCTATTTACCGTACTCATTCATGCAAAGCTATCGAGAAATTTGAAGCAGGTGATATTAATGAATGATAGTAAGGTAAAGAAAAAACCTGGTGATGTACCAAGGAATGAAATGCCAGCACAAGATCCAAAAATACGGGGTAAAAACTTCGAGGAAGTAAATTTAGGATACGATATAAGAACTGCAAAAGAGGAAGCAGGAAGGTGCTTGCAATGTGCAAAACCCTTGTGTGTAGAGGGCTGTCCTGTAAATATCAATATCCCTGAGTTTATTAAATTAATTCAGGAAGATAATTATCAAGAGGCTGTTCGTAGTATTAAAGAATATAACATATTACCAGCCATTTGTGGACGAGTTTGTCAACAAGAGAATCAATGTGAAGGGAAATGCATTATGGGTAAGAGATTTGAACCCGTAGCTATTGGACATCTCGAAAGATTCCTCGCCGATTGGGAGCGTAAAAATCAGCTTAAAGAATGCCCCGATTGTGAAGCACCCAACAATATTAAAGTCGCAGTTATCGGTTCAGGTCCATCAGGACTTACATGTGCTGCGGATCTGGCTAGGTATGGATATGATGTTACTATTTACGAGGCATTTCATAAAGGAGGAGGTGTTTTAGTATATGGAATACCTGAATTTAGACTACCAAAGGCAATTGTTGAAGATGAGATTGAAACTCTGAAGATGTTGGGAATTAAAATCGAGTATGATATGATAATTGGGAAAATATTGACTCTTGATGATTTAAAATCCATGGGCTTTAAGGCAATATTTATAGGAATCGGGGCAGGAAGTCCGAGATTTTTAGGAATACCTGGGGAAAATTTAAAAGGTGTTGTTTCTGCGAATGAATACTTAACAAGAACGAATCTAATGAAAGCATACGATTTCCCAAAGTATAAAACTCCTATTGTAAAAGGTAAAAATATAGTTGTAATAGGTGGTGGAAATACAGCTATGGATTCGGCCAGAACAGCTTTAAGATTAGGTGCTAATACAGTTACAATTGTATATCGACGTGCCATGGAACAGTTACCCGCAAGATTAGAAGAAGTGCGTCATGGGGAAGAAGAGGGCATTATTTTCAAATTATTGACTAATCCCACTCGATTTATTGGTGATGAAGAGAGAAAAATTAAGGAAATGGAAGTCATTATGATGGAATTGGGAGCACCTGATGAATCTGGGCGAGCGAGACCAATTCCTATTAAAGGTTCGGAATTTATCATACAAACTGATTTAGTTATTATTGGTATTGGAAATAATGCAAATCCATTATTAACCTCTACTTATACTTCACTCGAATTAAATAAATGGGGTAACATTGTAACTGATGAAAATGGAAAAACAAATATAGAGGGAATTTATGCGGGAGGAGATATTGTTACCGGAGCCGCCACTGTAATTTCTGCTATGGGAGCAGGAAGGAAAGCAGCCTTAGCGATGAATCAATATTTAAAGTCAAAATACCTATAATTATTAAAATAACAATTTGTATAATCAAAGTTATTAAAAATAGTTATGAATTTCCCAATATAGTTAAGAGGTTATTTTATGGTACAAGTAATTTCTGAGACTTTTGTCCAAGAACCAACAGAAAGGGTTGAAAAAATCCGAAAAGAGTTTTTACGAATTATACCCTCAGTTTCCATTGAGAGAGCTCGCATTGAAACGAGGATTTTGAAGGAAACAGAACGCGAACCAACAATAACACGCAGGGCGAAGGTATTTGCGGCCATAGTAAGGGAATTACCTATTTATATCTTTCCAGACCAGCTTATTGTTGGATGCACCAGTGAGAGACCGTTATGTAGCAATATTACACCTGCAATTAATATAGAAATGCGAAAAATAGGTCAATCTTATATTCTGGGATGGAGAACTGACAATCCTTTTATTGATCTCAGCGATGACGAGAAGCGAGAATTGGCGGAGCTCAAACCGTATTGGGAAGAACAAGGTAGAAAGCAAACTACACATCATTTCGGACATAATATTCATAACCATCAAAAAGTAGTCAGAAAAGGATTTCTAGGAATAAAAAAAGAAGCTGAAGAGAAACTCAGTCAGCTTGATTGTACTACTCCTGAAGACGCAGCAAAAGGTCCCTTCCTTGAAGGTGTAATTATGGTAATGGAAGCGGCTGCGGAATTTGGGGTAAGATTTGCTTCTAAAGCAAGGGAAATAGCAAAAGAAGAAATGGACGAAAAGAGAAAGGAGGACTTATTAAAAATAGCTGAAGTATGTGAACGTGTACCAGCTCATCCTGCAAGAACATTTCATGAAGCATTACAATCTTATTATTTTTCCTACATATTATTGTTCTGGGAGGTAGTTCCATCCTTGGGATTTAGTCAAGGTAGAATTGACCAATATTTATATCCCTACTATGAACGTGATATCCAAGAAGGGCGAATAACAAGAGACGAAGCCCAAGAGCTTATAGATTGCTATTTACTCGCAGGAAACCTTGAGGGTGATCCCACTCCTTCAGGAACACCTATATCTGTGGGGGGAGTTAAGGCTAACGGACAAGACGCAACCAATGAGCTTTCCTATATGATAATTGAGGGTGTCATGCATACTAGATTACCAAATCCCTGGCTCAGTGTACTCGTCCATCATCAAATGCCCGATGATTATTTAATTAAAGCATGTCAGCTCTCTTCATTGGGAACTGGTCAGCCGCAATTCGTTAATAGTGATGTTATTGTTTCACAAGCCCTTGCTCGAGGAAGTATGGGTGGACCTACAATAACACTTGAGGATGCTAGGAATGCTTCACCTCAAGGATGTTTTGAACTCGTAATTCCTGGAAAAGATTCAGGATATTTTTACTTTCAAATGCCCAATCTCGCGGCGTGCATGGAATATGTCTTAACTAACGGTAAAAGACGGATTGATGGCAGGCAATTAGGGGTAGAAACTGGAGATCCAAGACAATTTACAACTTTTAAAGAAGTTCAAGAGGCATTTTGTAGACAACTCGCTTGGATGCGACAAAGTATTGAAAAAGCTGGGAATGATACTGAACGAAAAATGATTGAATTTACTCCAACTGTATATGAATCCGCATTGATAGATGGGTGTATTGAAAAGGGAATCTGTAGAGAAGAAGGTGGGGCTCACTATAACTTTAATAATGGAGGGGCTGTATTAGCTTCAACAGATGTGGGTGACTCTTTAACAGCAATCAAGAAGCTCGTATTTGAAGACAAAAAAATCACAATGAGTGATCTATGTGATGCTTTGGATCATAATTTTGAAGGTTATGAGGAATTGCACCAGATGCTGCTAAACGTGCCGAAATTTGGTAATAATAATGACTTCGCTGATGAACAAATAGCATGGGTGCTCCATCAATGGATAATTGAATTTAATAAGGTCAAGAACTTACGAGGTGGACAAGGCTGCCCTGGAGGATCTGTTATGGGTTCATATGTACCACAAGGTAAATTGGTTGGGGCACTTCCTTCAGGAAGACTAGCTGCAGAACCATTGGTAGATGCCTCCTCCCCTAGCCGAGGTAAAGATTTACATGGTCCTACAGCTGTAGTGAATTCCATGGGAAAGATCGATCATGTAGAAATACTTGGGGGGGTTACCTTTAATTTACGCATTGACCCTTCAGTTTTTAGGGATGGAGATATGCAGAGAATGGCTGCTTTGGTAAGATCATTTATTGACCAAAAAATATTTCACATGCAAGTTAATGTGGTCTCTTCAGATACAATGAGAGCTGCCCAGAACCAACCTGAGAATTATCGGGATCTTGTAGTGAAGGTTGCGGGATACAATGCGTTCTTTACACAATTAACAAAAGATCTTCAAGATACAATCATCGCCAGAACAGAACACAAACTTTAAGGATTTTACTTGTATAATCCAAATAAACTAAGAACTCAGATAATACTACTACAAAATTTGAAATATTATTAGAAAAAGTACGGAAATTTTGTTAAAATTTCTTAAGGTTGTCTAATTATTTTTCGAGAAATTCCTCTATTTTGTAAATCCTGAAGATATTTATGAAACCAATACGTTTTTTTATTATCATTTCCTTGTTTAGCAGTAAAACAGCTCTCCTCAGAACTATCACTTACTTCAATAAAAATTACCCCATTGCTAGCAAGGTTTTGATTATAACCAATTTTCTTTAGCATTTTTATGTAATGTATTTCTTTGTTCAATATTTTTAATTAGATTCTGAACGTATAATTAAATTTCTTATTATAGATAAAAAAAGTACCTTCATATATATAAGCTTTTCCCTTACATTTCCCACCGTTCTTAATAAAATATAGGGGGTTTTAGAGATAAGTAAAAATATAGAAAAAATGAACGTATTTTGTTAATTTTCAAATCTTAATGAACGAACATGCAAACTTGTTTGGTTCATTATTAAACTTTCGGCTTTTTTGTGAACAATTTTCAAGAATTCTTATTATGATCTGTAAATAAATATAAAGAATTATGTTTTAGAGTAAAAAGTTTTAATTCTAATTTGTATTTATCACAAATAAAATTTTTTTTAACGATTGGTTATCATGGGTGAATCTTTAGATCCTTTTACAATTTCTCAAAAACAGCTATACGAGGCATGTAAAATAAGTGGCTGTAGTAGTGATGATTATAATGTTTTGAGTGAACCAGAAAGATTTATTGAAGTCAAACTTGTTATGAAAATGGATGATGGTTCAGTAACAAGTTTTAAAGGATTTAGATCACAATATAACTCCGCCAGAGGCCCTATGAAAGGTGGTATTAGATTACATCCTGATGAAAACGCATCACTTATCAAAGCTTTGTCTGCATTGATGACTTGGAAATGTGCCTGCGTAGATATTCCTTTAGGAGGTGCTAAGGGAGGAGTAATTGTCAACCCAAAAGAATTGAGTAATAGAGAACTTGAATTACTTGCTAGAACCTATGTAAGGCGTCTCGCGGGTTTTTTTGGACCTAACATAGATGTACCTGCACCAGATGTTTACACTAATTCTCAAACTATGGCATGGATGATGGATGAATATGAAATAATAATGCGGAAAAACATCCCATCGGTTATTACAGGAAAGCCATTGCCTCTAGGTGGGAGTGTTGGGCGTGTAATTGCAACTGCTAAAGGGGGGTCTTTTTGTATTAGAGAAGCAGCAAAACAACTTGGATTAAATTTAAATAGTGCAAAAGTTGTAATACAAGGATTTGGGAATGCAGGTTCATGGGCTTCTAAGTTACTAAAACAAGATTTTAATTGTAAAATTATAGCGCTTTCTGATTCCAAGGGAGCGATTTATAATGAAAATGGGATTGATCCTGATAAGGCAATAAATCACAAAGCCAAAACTTCTTCGTTACTAGGTTTAAATAATACGAAAGAAATCTCAAATGAGGAATTATTAGAAATCGAATGTGATATCTTAATTCCGGCTGCGCTTGAAAATGTAATAACGCGTAAAAATGCAGAAAATATAAATTGCAAAATCCTTGCTGAGCTTGCTAATGGCCCAACTACCCCAGAAGGAGATAAAATTCTATTTAATAATAATATTCATGTAATTCCTGATTTTTTATGTAATGCGGGAGGTGTTATTGTATCATATTTGGAAATGGTCCAAGGGAATTATCGATATTTTTGGAATGAAGAAGAAGTAATATCAACTTTAGATCGGTTCATGAATAATGCTTATCACGCTACAATTAATAAAGCAAAAGAAATTGATACCCGCAGTCGAATGGCTGCTTATATAATAGCAATTGATAGAGTCCTAGATGCTATGAAGTTGCGTGGTTGGATATAACTCTTAATAAGTAAGAAAGTAAACGAGAATTAGATATTTCTCGACTTTTTTTATCTGTTAGTTAGAAATAGCGTCATATGTTTTGCCCAAATCTTTCCCACAGTAAATCTTTTTATAATATAAAAGGTATTCAAATCTAGATAAAGAAAATTTGAATTCGTTCAAAAATGTCATATTTTTATGCTCAAAAACTGAACAATATTGAACATAATAATCATAATGGTATGCAAAAATTTAGTTTTTCTAAAAAATCCATAAAAAATGATCAAGTATTCATCAAAATCAGCACCTAATTAATTTCAAAGGATTCTATACAGAGAGATTTTAGTGAGTGTAGAAGAAGCTATTATTGAAAAATCGATTAAAAAAAATGGAAATTTTCTAATTGCTGTATTACAAGATATACAGGAATATTATAATTACTTACCTGAAGAATGTATTATCCAAGTTTCAAAAAAATTACAAATTCCCCTGATTGAGGTTTATGGTGTTGCTACATTTTACCAGTCATTTAGTTTAGTTCCTAAAGGTGAGCATATTATTGTTGTTTGTTTAGGAACAGCATGTTATATACGAGGTGGGAAGAAAATTGTTGATGCATTAACAAAAGAAT
>JAEOTL010000502.1 GCA_016839845.1 Promethearchaeota archaeon | reverse complement strand
TATTTTCATTAAGAAATAGAAATCTAATGAATAATTCTGAGGAATTTCGATTTAAGATTGCAGTTGTTGGAGATGGAGCAGTAGGTAAAACATCTTTAATTAAAAAATACACGAAAGGGACATTTGAAAAGGATTATGTAAAAACAATGGGGGCTCAACTTTCAAAATATAATAAAGAAATTAATGGAGACATGATTAGATTAATATTCTGGGATATCGCAGGTCAAGATGATTTCAATTTTCTACACCACTTGTTTTATAAAGAAGCTAAAGCAGCAATTATAGTTTATAGCCTTGAAGAAAATGAGCTTGGGAAAAATAGCTTTTCACATATAAAAAACTGGTATGAAGTAGTAGAAAAAAACTGTGATAATATTCCTGTTGTTTTATTTGCCAATAAAGCTGATCTTGTGAATGACAATGACTTAATTGAACCTGAAATTCAAAATATAGTCAAAAAATACAATTTCCTCGGGTATTATATTACTTCCGCAAAAACAGGACAGGGTGTAATAGAAGCATTTAATGCAATTATTGAAAATTTATATCATAAGTATAAACACTTGTCTATTCAGGAATAATTATTGAGTGATCTTTCTTTAAACTATCTAAAACTATTTCAGTTTTGACTTCTTCAACTCTATGAGGGTTGCGAAGGGTTTCAATAAGACTCATAGAATCTTGATGATTCAGACATTTTGCCATAATAAACAACGGATATTCTCCAGTTTAGAAGGCTAATATGGGATTAATTGGATTGATGAGGTAACAGGTTCTCAGTTATGAATATTTCAGTAATGAGTGATTTAAGTTGAGGGATATCCCTATTCTCAAGAACTTGACTTGTCTTAGAAAATTTCTCCAGAGCTTGCCAAATCGATTGTCTATTCTGCAATGCTTCAATGAATTGGGTTAGCTTTTGCTTGGCAGGATAAGTTTGTCCCTTGTATAAATAACATACTGAAAAAAAACTAATTGTTTCTAAAAGTACTGTATGTTGTCCAAATCTAACCCGGTCAAGACCTTCAGAAAAAAATTCATCACTGAAAGATGAAAAGGCGGATAAGAAACTGCTGAAAAGCACATCATCACGATTCCATTCATCAGAAAAGGAATAAGAAAAGAGAGGAACACCCCCCTCTTCTATGATAACTAGGAGTACTGGTTGTTCACTAATCAATTTTGGAGGTTCTGGTAAACGGTTTTGTAGTAATAAATTAAATGTTGGATCTAGATTAATTAAATCTATACGCTCAGAAATAGGAACATTTCTTTTTTCAAGGTCTTCCCACATTTCCTGCTGCTCGACTAGACGATCGTTATAAGCGGAAAAAATCCGAGCGAAGGCTTCAATAGTGTGGAATTCTGCAATTCGTTGAGCCTCAGTTATCAATTGCTTGGCTCTCTTGAAATTCATTTGAATTAATGCTAAAACTGATTGTATTGCTTTAGCTATCGATAAATAAATATATGAATGAGTCTTTTCCGCTATGTTTTCTAATCGAGTAATTAATGGAAAAATTTCGTCTAAAATGGTTAAGTCATTGGAATTTATCAGCTCTTGTATGAGAAATGCACACAGAAAATTTACAGCAGAAATAGATATCGTAGGATTTGATATTCGGTCTTCAATGGCCTGCTTAAGCAATTGTTCAGCTTCCGCACGATCTCGTGATCTTCCACTTTTACTTAATATATACGCTTTTGACAAACTATATATATGATATCTAAATTTACTGCCCTTTTTTTGCTCATAAAGTTTTCTTAATCGCTCTAGTTTGATTTCTGCTTCTTTCATAGAATTAGTTGGTATATCTATCGAAAATATCATATTATATAATGACAATCCTGTGCTAAATGAATATCCAATTTTTTCGGAGATCTCTAGACTATGCTCATAATATTTTCGTGCCGAATCATATTCCCCTTTTAATGCGTGATTCCCACCAAGAAAACTGAGGTTTAAGGCAAGAAGATATGGATTATTTAATTTCTCTCCAATAGCTATGCATTTCTCAAAATATCTATTAGCTTTATAGAGATCGCCTTTCATATTATATATTATTCCTAAACAGCTTAACGCATTAGCTTCTGTTTGGGATTCGATTTCTTTAATAGCTAGACTCCTCTTGCAGAATTCTATTGCTTGGTTGAAATTACCCTTAAAGTTATATGCAAGTCCAATTAAATAAAGACCTGCTGCAATACCCGCTTGGTTTTTTAGTTCTTCTTGAATTGCTAAACTTTTCATCCCACAGTTCAAACCAGCTTCATGATCTCCCTTTTGAAGGTAAAGATGACCGAGAAAACCCAAATTTCCTGCAATATGTATTTTTTTTCCGATTCTTTCATATAACTCCTTATTCTGTAGCGCCATGTCAATTGCCTTATCATAATCCGCTTTAATGAAATAAGAATAAGCTTTCCCTCCGAACTTTAATGCAAGTTTCAGTGCTTCTTCGTCTTTTCCATCATCTATTAGTTTCCAAGCTTGATCTATTTCTTTGTAGGTTGAATTTCGCATGTATTTACATCCTTAAATTATTAAGAATCAAAGAAGATATTTTTGCTTAAAATACTTTGGAATAGAATTAAGGGAGAATAAAATCTACTAAGTAAGTACAGATTTTTTTAAATTTTTAAAAGGAAGAGATTATTCGGGAATAATGATGGAATGATCTTCTTTAATACGATCCAACACGATTTCTGTTTTAACCTCTTCAACACCAGGAAGATTGCGAAGGGTTTCAATAAGACCCATAGAATCTTGATGATTCAGACATTTTGCCATAATAAACAACGGATATTCTCCAGTAACTACATAAGCATACTTTATTTTTTCCATATTTTCAATCTCTTGTTTTACCAACTCTAACGGGTTTGTAGCGTTTACCCTAAGTGAAGCCATGACCATTTCTCTATATCCAAGGTGTCGACAATCAATTAAAGCTACATACTTCTTTATTAAATCTTTTTCTAATCGTTGAATACGAGCTCTTATCGCAGTAGCACTCTTATCTGTTTTTTCTGCGATTTCTCTAATGGTTAATTTCGCATCTTCTTGTAATAATTCAAGAATTAATTTATCTGTTTCATCAACAATTCCATCTTCTAACACTGGAAACTCACTTCTTTTTTTTGGTTATATAAGTTATATTTACTCAATTTATAATATATCAGTATCGAAGATACCAATGAAAAATCATCTTTTAT
>JAEOTL010000158.1 GCA_016839845.1 Promethearchaeota archaeon | reverse complement strand
TAGTCAAAATTGCCGAATTTATTAAATCGCTCAATATTACGCTCTCTCGTTCTCCTGAATCCCGATGTTTAGCCATGGTAATGGTAAATAGATACCCGTCTCGTGTTTCCACGATAATCGTATAAATTTTTCGATTCTGTATAGCGTACGCTTTTCTTATTTCGGGTAACGGAATTTTATAGCTATTTGTATAATTATCGATGGGAGTCCCAACTTCTGTCAGGGATATATTTGATTTTTTCATAAGATTGAGCTCTGTGTCAGTCAATATTATTTTTCCCAAATTCATTTCAAACTCCCAATCTTTTTCAACCTCTCCTTCCTTAAAATACCCTTCCGCAGAAAATATTATTGCCATAATTCATTTGGTTTGATTACAATTTATTTCAAAAAAAAAACAACCTATCTTAATTCGATCATGGTACATTGTACTTATATTTGATTCGAAGTCCAATATTTTAGGTTAAATAAATTTTTAAATCCATACTCGATAAATAATTTAAAGTTTTATGAAAGGAAAACAATAAAAAAGTAGGTGGTACTATACGTCAGATAAACTGTTAAAATGTAGGGAATTTGTTCTTAAAGAAAAAATGATTTCTCTCACAGATAAAGGAGAAATCTTTAATATAAACAATGAACTCATCGGAACCTTTCGAGGAAAGCTAATAAAGATTGGAAACACATACCGAATTCGGGATTTAGAGGAGACTGCTGTACTTACAGTAGGGGAAAAGATAATATCGTTACGTTCTTCATATCGTTTCTATAAGGGTGAGGAGAAAGATGAGAGTCAGTACTTAGGGATCCTTAAGAGGAAGATAGTCTCAATTAAACCTAGTTATTGGTTTGAAGATCCCGATGAAAATCGAGTGTTTGAGATGAAAGGTAATATTTGGACCCTCAAATTCAAAATCTTGAAAGATAAAAAAGTGGTTGCCGAAATTAGTAAAAAAGTTTGGAAAAGCATCCTTAGGGGGCACTATGGAGTAAAGATGAATCCCGATTTGGATGATGATTCCGCGATGCTCATATTAGGGATCGTGTTAATGCTCCATCACGAGAAAGAAGAAAATAGATAAAGGTCACTTTTTTTTTTTTTTTTGTTTTTTTATTAATCCTGTTTTGGAAAATATCTTATCTAACAAAGCTAATACTAATCGTGATAATGATATTTATCGTCATCTTCGATTTGGTCTTCCTCTTCATCATACCAATTTCCATGATTATATTCTTCTTTATCATAATCATCTCCATCATCATGATAACCGTCGTGGTCGTGCTTTAATCTGTGTTTCTTTTTAGGTTCATTTAAGTCCTTTTTTTCCACGGTAATTCCTCCTTAATTTAATTTCCATTTATCCAGCCTACAAATAAATTTTGAAATATTAAAATTTGTTATTTTAGTTTAAAAGGATTTAGCTTGTTTAAGAAGGATCTAAAAGGATAAGGAAATTTACTAGTTGAAAAACTTTCAAGATAATCGTTAAATGAAGAAAAAAAGTTAACCTTTTTAATAGATATTGTATAATAATTTTACAAGCTATTAAATATATTTTACAAGATAGTTAAAATAATTTAACAAGAATGTAAAATAGATTGGTAAAAATTGTAACCTAAAGGGGGATAAAACATGCTAAATTTATGGAAAAGAAGAAGAAGAAAGTGGCTCTATCCAAGAATAAGAATTTCTGATCTGCAAAGAAAAATTCATTATATTGAATTTGAAAATAAGTATATTCTTGAATTTGTACGAAAATATTTAGTACTAAACAGAGGACGAAATAACAGTCTAGATGACTCCGATATCATCGAAAATCATGAAACCTCGATTTTTATCTATAATCAATTTTTTGGTAATCACCATAAAATGCTAAAATAACTAAAATTTTTATATCTCTTCTTCAATTAATTTAGAATTGCTTCTTGTTAAAAACTAAGATTGCGATCAACAGAATCCCGATGCTCACTGCAGTCCCGATGGTCATGGATAAAATGAAAGGATCGAACGGGAGTGAAACTCCGAATTGCAATTCCGCCATTTGAGAGATTAGAGGAATAACCAATGTAAGTATACTACTTGCCTGGTTTCCTACATAGAGTGAGAGCAAAGCAGATCCTGCCACAGATTTCATTAAAATCCCGAATAATGTCCCGAAGGAGCATGTGATCGCCAACGCAAAAAACACGGTGAGAATTGAATCCACAAGCTGGTCCATGAAGAATTGTGGGACGGTGATATCCCTAATGGCATCGAGGATCATCCCCGTGGAGATAGATAACCACACGGCAATGATTGTACAGAGATAGACAGCAACAAACTTCGCAATGATTATGTTGCGGCGTTTAACGGGTCGAATTAGGAAGAGGTCATATGCATTTTTATTCATCTCGCTGGTGATGCTGGTGGAAAGCATTATAGAACCAAGAGCACCGGCAATGCTCGTTGCTAACACAGTCGCGAGATAGGTCGCAGGAAAGTCTTCCAATTGGCCGGTGAGAATACTCATTAATACCGATAGTGCGGGGAGTATAATGAACAGAATGATCATAATCTTTGATTTCACGTATCCTCTGAATTCATCAATGAGAAGGATTCCTAAGCTAATCGTTCATCACCTCCAATCAATTGTACATACACATCATCAAGGCTGGGCGTTACCAGGTTGAAATTACGTACTTTGCATCCTTGTTCTACCAGAATAGCAAGCAATCGCGAGATTTTTTCATCTAAATCTCCCCCCGATTTGAAATGAATTAAGTGTCGCCTATCTTCTGTGATTTCCACTTTTTCCACAATTTCTAAACCTTCGATGTCCCTCACCATTGGAGCTTCATTAGAATAGATAACTTCAACAATGTCACCCATAGAAAGCCGGAATTCTTCTCTTAATTCTTTTGGGTTACTAATTTTTATGATGTTACCAAGGTTTAAGACGCCTAACGTGTTGCAGACACCTTCCACATCACTCAGTACGTGACTTGAAAAGAATATGGTTTTCCCCTCATCCTTGGATAATCTTAGAAATACTTTTTTCAGCTGGAATCGTGAGAGAGGATCGAGACCGGTCATTGGTTCATCAAGCACGAGGATTTCTGGATCATGGAGGAGTGCTTGAGCGAGCAACAGCTTTTGTTTCATACCTCCTGAAAGCTTGTGGATTTTCTTTTTTCGCACATCCTCCAAGGTGACGAGTTCCAGTATGTTAGGAATACGATCCTTAATCGTTGCCGAATCCAGCCCGGATAACTTACCAAATGTATTCAAAGCGTGTTCCACTGACCTCCACTCTTGAAATCCCACATCTTGGGGAAGGTAGCCAAGAATACGGTGGAATCCGTGTTGCCCGTATTCGATTGGTTTGCCATCTATTACGATTGAGCCGTTAAAGTTACGAATGAGTCCGACCAGTATTTTTATGGTGGTTGTCTTCCCGGCCCCATTAGGACCTATATAGCCAAAAATTTCTCCCTTTTGGATATCGAATGTAATACCATTTAAGGCTTGCACGTCTTTATACGATTTTTCTATGTTTTTAAACTCAATAAATGACTCAGTCAAGTTCATTACCAAATATTTGATTTGTTACTTAGGTAATTGAAAAATCTTGGTAATTTAAAGATTATTGAGACTAAAATAAATGATATTAAATATCTTCTGGAGCATTTATCAAAAAATAAAAAAAAATAAGAATTAGAGTGAAAAAAAAGTAGTAATAAATTATTTAATTTCCCAATATAATTATATTTCTGAAAGATTTATACATAAATGTAAGTTTAATAAATATTGACACATGCTTAATCTTGTAGAATTTTCTTAATTAAAGCTTAGAGTTAAACTAAGAAAGAAAGGTGGATAGTTCAAATCTCAGATAAAAGTAATAAATATGATAAATCTGCTGTAAACCATATTGACTCTAAAGATTTTAAAGTAAAATTTAGATATTACAGTCAGAAAGAAAAAGCCATTAGAGTTATAGCAGCAGCTATTTCCATGCTATTGGGAATAATTATTATAATTTTTATTATTTTAAGCGTGGTAAATCAACAATTT
>JAEOTL010000157.1 GCA_016839845.1 Promethearchaeota archaeon | reverse complement strand
TCGTAATGGGGAGAGACTATCATAATGATAGCCGGATGTTGAAAAGAGCTTATACCTCCGGTTTGATGTCTACAGGAATAAATCTATTAAACCTGTCTGACTGTACGTTTCCCTTATTACAATTTACTATTAGACGTTTCGGGGCAAGTGGAGGAGTATACTTATCAGGAGGTCATTTATACAGTGAGGATGTGGGAATAAGGTTTTTGGATGCAGGTGGTATTGAACTCTCACAAACAGAAATCAACAGAATAATTGATTCTTATAATATATACCCTAAAGATGTCAGGAGAGTTGACCCAAATGAAATTGGGCAATTAACGGCAATTCCTCAAACAGCGGACATCTATGTTAAATCCTTACAGCAATTTGTTAATAAGAAGAAAATAAGACAAGCAAATCTGAAAATCGTAGTTGATTGTTCATACGGTCCTACTGGAAAAATTACTCCTCTGTTAATCAATGAAATTGGTGTCGAGGTTATTGCTTTAAACACTCATTATCGGGAACGATCCTCTAGCCCAGTTCCGAGTATTAATACGATACGAAATACTGCCGATATCGTGAAGGCTTCAAATAGTCACTTGGGAGTTTGTTTTGATGTAGATGGATCAAGAATATTGGTTATCGATGAAAACGGGTTAGAAATAAGTTTTGAAGATCTTCTTATGCTTTTTATTACTTTTGATCGACGAATTCAAAATTCAAAAGCGAATACGATAATTACTACTCCCTCTATTCCATCTGTTGTAAAAGAATTTATTGAAGATGGAGGTTTTCCATTAAAGCAGGTTGAAAATTATCCGGGGGAAATTTCAAGGCAAATTAGAGAAGAAAGAGCGTGCTTTGCCTCTGCTGACACCTTAAAATTTTATTTTCCAGAATTCAGCCCTTTCAGTGATGGAAATTTTATTTTATTGAAAATTCTTGAAATAATGACTACCCAAGATGACTTGTTAAGCTCACTAACAAGAGGATTTCCGAAAGGTTCAAAATTAAATAAAACTGTGCCAATTTCCCAAGATCTAATGGAAAATGTTCACAATCGCTTAAGAGAAGTGGTAGAAGAAAAGGGATACAATTATCACGATATAATAAACGAACTAAAAATAATAGATGATGGTGGGTTTGCACTGATTAAGGTAGCACTGCATAGAAATGCCATAATTCTCTCGGTTGAATCAGAGGATAAGAAAACTGCACAGAAATTGATGAGTAACCTAGAAAAAATTATTTCGGAGCTGTAAGGCTAATCTTGGATTTAAAAGCTATTTGCCGGGGATTTGATGGAATTGAGGATTTTCTATAATAGACTATTGGTCTCATTAAGATTTAATAATAAATAGGACTAATTATATAATAATATTATAATATAGTTACTTAAGAATAATAAAAGGATGAATTAATCGTGGCAATCGACATAGGTACTATATTAATAGGGATAACTCTCTTTGTGATTTTTGGGATATTTTTAATGTTCGACTTATTTCGTCGAAATGAGAAGTACGCGTACCTTGCTTACATTGTAGCAATAGTCCCCGTAAATTTCATTTGGGGTATGGGATATGATCCCCTATTTTCTTATCTAATACTCTTCATCCTATGGATTATTACACTACTACGGGATACTATTGGGATGTACTTAAAGAAAGATAAAGAGATAAATGAGATTCTCCTATATCTCGCACTTGCTATCCTTATTCAATTGATTATTAGCGCTATCTTACCTGAAACAAATCCGAGTTTGCAAATGTTTACGGAAAAACTCTGGTTTTTTTGGCTCCCAAATGTGCACTCGCCTATTTTTATATATCCTGCAATAGTAATCGGATTTAAGATAGCTGCTACAATTCTGGTGTTCACAGTCATCATTCCGTTGATTTTAGATATTAGAGATGAGCCTATAAGTACACCTATTTTAATTGTGTTTGTGGTTATTTTCATATTCCCCTTTCTGTTTCTAAGTTATGTATGGCTCCCGGAATTTATGGTGATTTTAACCTTCTTATTTTCGGTAATTCTTTTCATACTGTTATTACTCTTAACGAAGAGCGGTAAAGAAACTAAATAAAAATATCAATATTTTCTAATCTTTTTATTATTATTTTTATAGATAATTTGAATCAATAAGGTGACTAAGGAATTCAAATAGGATTATTTCTTAATGTTGAATAATGGCAAAGAAAAAAAGCAAAGATGTTTCTGAAATTGATGTTGAATCCCCCGATGCGAAAAGTTCTTATGCCTTGCAAGATCTACCAGGAGTCGGAGAAGCTACATTAAAAAAGCTAAAAGATGCGGGGATAATATCAATTAGAACCCTTGCAATGTACCCACTGAGTAAGTTAACTGATGAAGTTGGATTGGGTCTTAAAACTGCACAGAAGTTAGTGAAAACAGCCCAAGATGTAGAGAAAATGGGATTTAAATCAGCGGATATTATTTGGGAAAAACGAAAATTATTAAATAAATTAACAACAGGTAGTCAGAATCTAGATGATTTACTAGGTGGTGGAATTGAACCAGGGGCAGTCACTGAGTTATTCGGGGAATATCGTACGGGAAAGACTCAAGTTGTCCATCAACTATGTGTAAATGTGCAATTACAATATGAACAAGGGGGTCTTGAAGGTAGTGCGTTATATGTAGATACAGAAGGTACATTTAGGCCAGAAAGAATAATCCAGATGGCTAGCGGGCTTGATTTAGATTACAATGATGTTCTTAGAAATATAACTGTTGGACGTGCGTATAATAGTGACCATCAAATGGTATTGGTTAAAGAGGCTCCTAAAATTATTGAAGATAAAAATATCAAGCTAATAATAGTGGATTCTTTAATAGGTCACTTCCGTAGTGAGTATATAGGAAGAGGAACATTAGCTTCACGACAGCAAACGCTAAATTCTCACATTCATGATCTATTAAGATTGTCTGAAGTATATGATGAATTGGTTGTAGTTTTTACTAATCAAGTTTCTGCTAAACCGGATGTGTTCTATGGGAATCCCTTAACTCATACAGGAGGGCACATTGTAGCCCATGGATCAACGATTAGAGTTTTTCTGAGAAAGGGGAAGGGTGAGCAACGAATAGCGAAAGTTGTTGATGCTCCCAATATTCCTGAAAGTGATACAGTGTTTAGTATTACCGAGGATGGAATAAAAGATTAAAAAAAGATTTAATAATAGAGACAAGATTAATAATTGACATTTACATTGATATCAATCCCTTCTCTAAC
>JAEOTL010000156.1 GCA_016839845.1 Promethearchaeota archaeon | reverse complement strand
TTAATTTGTCTCCAATAAGAACTGAGCCATCATTCAAGTCAGATAACTGTAAATTAACCAAGATTACGAAGATAAGTTGAAATATTTTATATTAATTTTATAAAAAGATAGATTTTAATAAAAACTTTTTATTCTTATTTGTTAAGATTTGACGATTTAGATAAATACTTTTACTATTTGACTTTTCTATCATACTTGTTAACTTTTTGTACACTTCCCTTCGTCTATACATTTTGGTATCTTATTGTTTTTCAGAACTAGCTAATTTTTTAATCTCATTGTATCTAAAACAATCGGTAGTATGATCATTTACTATTCCTACAGCCTGCATAAAACTATAGATTATAGTAGGACCGACAAATTTGAAACCACGCTTTTTGAGATCCTTGCTTATTAACTCTGATGTTTTAGTTTTTGCTGGTAAATCTTCTAGTGTTTTGAATTTATTATCAAGAGGAATATGGTCAACAAAATCCCAGAGATACTTATCAAAAGTTCCAAATTGCTCTTGTATCTCTAAAAATGCAATTGCATTCGAGATAACCGAGTTAATCTTAAGCCTATTTCTTATTATGCCCGGATTATTAAGTAACTTCTCAATTTTTTCTTCATCATATTTTGTGATTTTTTCGTAATCAAAATCATCGAAAGCTTTGCGAAAGTTCTCACGTTTTTGTAATATCGTATTCCAACTTAATCCCGCTTGAGCACCTTCTAATACCAAAAATTCAAAATGAATCTGATCGTCATGAACAGGGGTACCCCATTCTTCATCATGATATTTTCTCATAGGCTCATTGTAATCGGCCCATTTGCAACGGTTTACCATATTGACTCAAAATCCTTGATGTTAATAATATCCAGTATAATTTGATAAAAAATAAAGAATAAGTAAAAAATAGTTTTAGTTATTTGAATTATCTTAATCGGCATGAGCCGAAATAATTAGGTCTGCAAATAATTGCATATCATTTAGTAGTGTATTCAATTTATCCTGCGAATCCCGATCTAGATCTCCAGATTTCATTACGAGCACAGAGATAATGTATTTAAAGATATGAAGTTCAATTTCTTTTCCATCAGCATCACGGCCTCCAAACTTCGCGGAATCTGACATAAATATGTTTTCTCTTACCGTATTACATGCATTAATAAACTCTCTTAAATCTCCCCTCAAAGTTAAGCCACTGCTAACCCCTTGTACATTATGTACTATTACATTACCCGAAATGTCTGCGATTATGACCTTGGCTTTAATATCATCTAGTTGTTTCTCTGCTTTTTCTACATGATCTTTTAATTCGGCATATTGAGAAATTAGAACATCTCTAAATACTTTTGCTAACTTGTCTTGTTCATAAATACTTGTTAGCATAAAATTAAAATTATAGTCTTTAAACATGTCTAAAAAGATATCTTTTGCGTTTTTTACGTTAGTATCCAAGAGTTCCTTCTGATAATTTTCAGTATCATATTTATGCAAGAATAGGAAAATCTTCGGTTTCTCATTATTCTTTCGATACAGATCTAGTAAGCTTGTGAAATATTCCTTAGCTTCTTGAAATGTGTTTGGGTCATGCAAGTCAACTATAGGGATGAGAATATCAGTACCTCTGAAGATCTCAGGTTTTTCAAGGTATTCCCTACGGAATTCTTCCTGTCCACCAAAATCAAAAATCCCAACTTGAAGACCGAGAAATGGGTGTCTTCGAGTTTCATAGAGAATTGTGGGTGCTAATCCTTTGGTGTCTTCAGCACTTTTAGCAGCAAAAGCTACAGAATATACACTTGTCTTTCCGCATCCAGAAAGCCCAATCAGAGCAATCTTAATATCAATTCACCTTTTTACTTTTCATTTTTTATATTTTTATATAATAATTCATTTCATTTAACTTTTTTAATAAAAATTTAACTAGATTTTTCTTCCTTAGGTGCGAGTTTAAATGTTCTTGAAAAAATCTTGCCAGATGTTTCATTTGACGCTTCAACTAATACATTTGCTGTGATAGGTTCACCTTCGGGTACCTCCATAGGATATCCAATTTCGACTGTTTCAAAGGGGAATAATTCTTTAATAGTAGTAATCCATGGTCGTTTTTCAAACAATTCTTCTACGATCACTATCCGAATTTTCACATCTTCCAAAACATAGCCTATAGTATTCGTCAGAGAAAGATTTAACACTCTTTCAGCCTCATTTAATTTCTTTGCAACACTCAGAAATTTTCTTGCACCCAAGGGGGGTGTTGTAGAATCTATTTTTATTTCGGGTCCAGTTTTTATTCTTGCCTCTTCTTTTTCCTCTGAATCCCTTACGATGAATACTTTCCTCTTTTGAATATTATATTGAGCAACTTTTTTTAGTTTAGCTAAGAATAACACAGCATTCAAATTTATAGCATTAAATGGTTCAATTTTTAGATATCCTTTTTCTGCGGCGTCTTCAATTATTTCAGCCCCGATACCGGTTCTGGCAAATACAGTATTTTTGTTTGCTCCACTTCCTACAGACCCAACAGAGATATCTGCATTTTCAGCTGTTAGATCTGTACAGAAATTACAACTGGAAGATTTAAACTTGTCTAATTGTTTAATAGTATAAGATTTCACGGGTTCTCCTTTCGGATCATAATATAAATGAAATTTTCCTTTATTAATATCCATTTTTTGCACTTGAGCTAAATCTATTCCTTCCTTTTCAAAGAAGGGATAAATTGCTTCGGGAGCAAATGAGTCCATACAAAACAATCCTATTTTAAGAACGTGAGCACGCATGAAATACTTAAGCATTCCAGTTGGGCTGTCGAACATTTTTGCTACTGCATCAATATTACATGGGGTTCCGACGAAAGCAATAGATCTGAAATCTTGACGAATTGCATCCATAAGGGCTTCAACTGTTTGTGAATGACTATATATTGAACCAGAAGATTTAATTGCATCATCCTTACTGGTAATTATTTGGGCTACTGGGTGCCAGGGTTGGCTAGGATCTTTCATTGTAACAACTGCAGCATCAATTAGATGTTCATCAAATAAATAGCAAAGTAAACTAGTAACAGTTCCCCCATCTTGACCCCCAATTACTTCTGGAATATTAGTGTTCGCAACATAACCGGTTCGAAATTCTCCCATTAAGATATATGGATCAGTTATTGTTCGAGGACATTGATTATAACAAATTCCACAACCAGTACATTTTCCTATAAGTTTTGGTTGACCTGTAACTGCGTCCCATTCCAAAACTGGACACACAGCAGCGCAAGTTCCGCATTCAGTACAAATACCCGTGCGAACTATCTCTTTCATGAGCATGCCGAACGAATCCTTTTTTCCCTCTAGCTTCTTTTGGATGTACTCGAAAGAATAGTCATACTGGGTCTCAGGCTTTTCGGTATTATTTTCTGTCATAATATGATCTCCAATTTTAAAATTGAATTTGAGATATCGTTTGTCAAATCACTAGATAGAAATGGATTTTTTAAAAAAAATGTTATTAAAATATCTCTATTCTTTATTGACTTTTTTGAAAAAAAGCTCCTAGATCGATTATTAATTACATGAATTATTGATCAATTTCCAGTCTTTCTTCAATTTTTTTGATAGCATTTGAGGCTCGAATTCTTACCACTCTATGAAAATCATTAATCCTTTTAATTAATGCCCCCAACGCTGGTTTTTCCCCATACAATTCCAAAATTTTAATGAGACTTAATTTAACTTTAAAATTTTCATTGTGAGAATTGCCTAAGTGGTCAGTTATTTTCGCCATGTTCATTACTAATTTCCTTTTTGTTTCTACACCATCTCTCTTTGCTCTATACCAATTGTTTTGATAGATATTATAAACGGCGTCAGCAGCAACTTTCTTAATCAACCAATATGCATTGTTATCTTCCAGAATTTTTACTAAGTCCTCTAAGGCTTCAGTTTTTCCAATCTTTCCTAATGCGATTATAGTGTTCTTCTTTACGTCCAGATTCCGTACCTCTAACAAACTAATTAAAGGTCCTACGAAATCTTCCTTTCCTAGCTCACCTAAAATAAATGCTATGCTCTCTTTTATGGTATCGTTATCATACGTGAGGTAATTTAATAAATAATCATATGATGCTTCACCATTATTGAGATAGATTTTCTTTATCGCATCTAGTATGTAAAGTTTCATGTCTAAATCAGTGTACTCGAAACTTATATCATCAATATCCAGTATATCTACAAGTTCTGGGACTACTGAAACATCTCCAATTTCTCCAAGTGCTTCAATAGAAGCAATGCTAACTTCGTTGTAAATATTATCAAGATTAGTTACCAATAAGTCTACTGCATTATTAAGCTTCAATTTACCACTTAGGGTAATCGCATTCTTTTTTACTATAAAATCATCTATTAACAGTAGTTTTGTTAGGTCCTCCTCAATTTTTTTTCCCAATAACCTTAGAATAGTGATAACAGACTCCATCAATTTTGAATCTTCTTCTTTCAAGATCAGGGTAATGTTTTCGAGCAGCAATGACTTATTTTGAGTTAAATTCGAGATGATTTCAGGATATTTTGCTGTAATATAACTAAGATCACCGACTGAAATATTGATACTTGAGAGCTCATAACCTATTAATTTGATTATTTCAGTTTTTTGAGTATTTGATGCAACTCTTCGTTTTAAAGACTCAACCAATAGAAAAATCAATTTTTCGGGATTTAGACTTAATAATTGAATAGTAACAAAATCTCGAATTGGTGCATAATCACTAGCTAATTCATTAATAAATTGCTGAATTTCTGTTTCTTGGAACTTAATTTTATGGATTGCTTTAAAGACTGACAATTTTATTTCATTGTTGATGTCTTCCTGTTCTAATATCCAATTTAAAGGTTTTAATCCTCTTTCATCTTTTATCCTTCCTAAAGCTTTAGCAGCTTCACATCTTATATCCACTTTATCATCAGAGATTAAAAGATTTTCGAAAATGGTAAAATTTTCTTCTATTAAAGTTGTGGAATATATACTTACCCGTGCTAGATACCTAATTGCTTCTTTTCGCATGGAGTCTTCTTTATTTGACTCTAATATCTCCTTTAATAAATTTGCCGAATGGCTTAGACCGAATTCCTCTCGCTTCTGATAAATCTCGTGTGGATGAAGTTCCGATGGATTCATTCAGTTACCTTTTCTATATTTCTCAGAACAATTATTTAGTACATTGATTATTATCAAATTAGATCATTTCATATAAAAATATTTTCCAAATATAACATTTATAAGGGATTTTCTGTCCACATCTAAGCAAATGCTTTCTGATTATTAAATCGGACATAATTATTTCTAAGGAAAAGTATTAAATAGTCAAAAATATCAATTTTTTTTAATACAAAATAGATCATAAAGTAGAATACAATGTCTAAAAAAAAAGGACTTATCGCACTTTTTCTCTTTTTAAGCATATTCCTACCTCTAATTAGCTCAGAGGTAAGAGCACATCCGCCTGAAGCATTGACATTAGATTATAACCTAAATACTCAAACTCTCAATGTTTCTATCTTTCACAGTGTAGCGAATCCTGGATCTCATTATGTAAATACTGTAAGAGTTACTAGAAATGGAACCACTGTCGTCAGTGAAGTATATAGTAGTCAACCTGACCCAAATTTCTTTTCTTATACATATAATTTCGTTGCCAGTAATGGCGCTAGAATCGAAGCTGTAGCTACCTGTTCAGTAGGCGGGAGTTTAGCTGCTTGTATAATAGTAGGAGGCGGTAGTTGTGGGCAAACTGGAGGTGGTGGGCAAATTCCGGGATATTCTGGATTCTTGATAGTAACTTTTGTTACTTTCCTTATCGTATTACCTATAATTTATAGAAAGCTACATCGTAAAAAGATTCCAAACACCTAAGGCAAATTTAAAAATTTTTCTTATGTTTTTTTCTTTTTAAATTATTTCTTTCTTTCCCTCACATTTAAAAAATATAGATTATGAATCTCATTTATGTCAATTCGAAGATCAATAAATAAAGCTCGAGCTAAATTTTACAATTTCATTACAGACTATTCCTTTGTAAAAAGAATATCCATGTTCGTAATAATTTTATTCCTTTCATTACTTCTTATTGGGGTGATAATCGCAGCGACACTTGGACCAGGAGGTTACACTATATGGACACATATGATCTCCGATCTTGGGGGTAGAAAACATACACCGGTCCCCATTTTGTACGATATTGCTTGCATAGTTGCAGGAATTCTAACCATCCCTCTTACATTTTATTTGGAAAATTTATTTGCTCCTTTACCAAGTAGGGACTTAAAGAAGCAACATTTTTCGCGTTTAAGGTTTAGACTTAGTAGTAATGCGTTCTTTTTCAGTTTGGTTGGAAATCTCGCATATATAGGAGTAGGAATTTGGAGTGAAGATCGTAATTATGATCTCCTTGATTTTGCAGGGTTTCATGACGTTTTTTCTTTCTTTGCCTTTGCTGGTTTTACTTTTGGGGCTTTTTTCATAGGATGGATAATTTTTCTTTATGATACAAAAATACCTAAATTATTTGGTATTTACGGTATAGTTGGACCGTTCACCACCCTAGTAATATTTCTTTTAACCATGGAACCGTTGGCAGAATGGATCCTTCTCTTCTCAATCCTCCTGTGGATAATTCCCCTCTCATTAATGGTATTTTTAAAACGAGAACTAATCCCAAATTAAAGTAATTTATTTTTCTTTTCTTTTAGCAGTCAGAATTGAGAACTCCAAATAAACTATCACACAATTTTGTATGTTCTTTTAAAGATTGGGGGATAAAAACACTAAACATTAATATTTATTACGCAATTTGACATATCTATATCTAGAAATTAACATTATTATTTTTCAAGGTCTCTTTAATATGAATAAAAAAGCAGAAAATATGCAAAAAATAGATGTAATAGCTGATGCCATCGCGCAATCCATGAAAAAAGGGCATATAAGTACCTTAATATTACTCGCTTTAGAAAAAGAACCCTCCCATGGTTATAGCTTAATGCAGACCATAAAGGATGATACTTACGGAGTTTGGAATCCAACAGCATCCTCTTTATATCCCCATCTTTCATCTTTGACAGATAAAGGATTAATAGAATTTACATCTGAGATGGAAGGAAAACGTGAGCGAAAAGTATATGAAATCACGAGGAAAGGTAAAAAGACATTGGGGATGCTCATTGAGCGTCAGAAAGATATGAGAAAATCTTTGCTTTCGATGATAATATCGACAATGGGAATTACTGATACAACCCTTCCAAGCGACCTTGAATCTTTATTTGGTCTAGAATTAATTGTAGATACAAGTTTAATTGGAAAACCTGATAGTGAAAAAATTGAAATCCTTTCAAAAAGAAAGCTTGTTTTATCAAGAATTATAGAAAAACTGCAAAATGTAGCAAACGAACTTGACGAACGAATTGGCAATTTGAAGGACGCACAATGAATACGTCGTTTATTAATTATTATTTGTCATCTCCGAGTTTGTTGACCCATTTTTTGATCATGATCATACTTACTTTTGTTAATTTGCGATTAAATTACTATAGATCCTTTTGTTTTTAAGATTTTTACACAAAATTTATATATGGTAGATTACGATATATTATAGTAGAGTTCGATATATTTAGTAGAAATATATCAGATTTTTGAATATCTCAAATTGAATAATTTCAACTAAAAAGGTAATAGAATTTGAAGATCTTATTAACAGGTCCGTTCGGAAATGTTGGATTAAGTACCTTAGAAGAATTACTTAAACGAGGCTATCTCATACGCATTTTTGATTTAAAAAACAGTAAAAATCGTCAGCTTGCCCGAAGATATAAAGGGAAAGTCGAGATATTCTGGGGAGATTTAAGAAATTCCAGTGATGTAGAAAAAGCTATAAAGGGATGTGATACAATTATTCATCTAGCTGCTATAATCCCACCACTTGCTGACAAAAAGCCAAAGTTGGCAGAAGCCGTGAATGTTGGGGGGACCATAAACATCATAAACGCGATGGAAAGACAACCACAAAAACCAAAACTTATATTTACATCATCAGTAGCTATTTATGGTGATAGATTAAAGAATCCCTTCATAAAACCGAGTGATCCCCTTAATCCAAATCAGGACGATAAATATGCAAAACAAAAAGTAAAATGTGAAAACATAATTCGGTCTTCTAGCATCGAATGGGCAATATTTCGCTTAACATATATTGTGTCTACTAATAAATTACATATGGATCCCTTAATGTTTGAAATGCCATTGGATACTTGTATTGAAATCTGCGATACGAGAGATGTGGGGTTAGCTTTAGTTAATGCAATAGAAATTAATGAAGTCTGGGGTAAGATCTTTCACATTGCTGGAGGTGAACAATGTCGAATTACTTATAGAGAATACTTGAATGAAATGCTAGATATTTTTGGAATGGGGGTTAATGTTTTTCCTGAGCAAGCATTCAGTACCAAAGGATTCCATTGTGGATTTCTAACAACTGATAGAAGCCAGGTTCTCCTTAAATATCAAAGACATTCAATCGATGATTATTTCCTTGAAGTAAGGAAAAAAGTGGCATTTTCAAGATTTTGGAATATGATGTTTAGACCCTTCGCAAGGAAATATCTTCTTAATAAATCCTATTATTATAAAGATTACATTAGAGCTCTTAATTCTTAAAACCAAATTCGATTTACTTCAATTAAAAAAGTCTAACCCTCTATTATTTTCTCGTTATTATTATCAATTTGAGTAAGAATTTCGAGAATTGATCATATAATAGTTGCTATTCTTTCATATCCCAACATTCTCTTACCCAAAAAGATTAGAAAGAGTAAGAATGCCATATTATAATTATCCGAAACCTAAAAACTTGTTATTATGATAAAGAGAAAGATTAAAAAAGTTTAAAAAAGAATAAATCCTAAGAAAAGAATTAGTAAATTCAGTAATTAATAAATAATTATACAACAGTGTATAAAGAAAACGAGGTGGATGTGTAAGAAGAAATGAGTGACAACCTTAATCAACGGATTGGTTACTATGCATGTCAGTGAGGTATAAATATAAAAAGCAAAGTTGATTGCGATGAGCTTATCGAGTACGCTTCTAAAAACTTTGATGAGATTGTGATTGCAAAGAAAAACGCTTTTCTTTGAACTGATAATGCCCAAAACGAAATCATTGAGGACATTAAAGAGAAAAATCTAAACCGAATCGTAGCATCAGCTTGAACTCCACGTACCCATGAAGTAATTTACCGCGATACTATTGCCAAAGCAGACCTAAATCCTTATTATTTTCAAATGGTGAATGTTCGGGAACATTGTTCATGGTGCACAGATAGTAAGGAAGAGGCTACGGAAAAAGCGAAATTGCTTGTTAAAAGTGGTATTGAACGATCAAAACTCTTGGAACCTGTGCCTATTAAAACTGTCCCTGTTACAAAAGCCACTTTAGTAATTGGGGGTGGGATTGGTGGGATGAATGCTGCATTAGATCTGGCGAATCAGGGGATTAAAGTATATTTAGTTGAACAAAAAACTACAATAGGAGGTAGAATGGCTCAACTAGACCGAACTTTTCCAACTGATGATTGTGCTATATGAATTTGTGGCCCAAAGATGCTTGAAGTCAATAGAAACGAAAATATCGAATTATTAACCTACAGTGAAATAAAAAGCGTAGAGGGTTACGTAGGTAATTATACTGTAACAATTGAAAAAAAACCAAGATATACAACAGACGAGTGTAATGGATGTGGTGCATGTGCTGAGGTATGTCCTGTTTATACAACTAACTACTTTGATGAAAACCTTGGATCTCGAAGAGCGATTGATATTCCATTTGGTCAAGCAGTACCATTTCTATATGATATTGACAGAGATTCTTGTATAGAATGATTTTCTTGTGTAGATGCCTGTGAATTAGATGCGATTGATTTTAGTCAATTACCAACAGAAATGAAAGTTGATGTTGGGACTATAATAATCGCAACGGGGTGGGATATTTATGAACCTTTTGGTGAATATGGTTATGGTGAGTATGAAAATGTTATAACTCAACCTCAACTAGAGAGAATTTTAGCGCCAAATGGACCGCTTGAAGGGCACGTACGCAGAATTTCTGATGATAAAAAACCCAAAGAAATTGTATTTATCCAATGTGTAGGAAGTAGAGAAACTGAACGGACTTACTGCAGTGGTGTTTGCTGTATGTTAGCTCTTAAAAATGGAAGATTACTCTTAGAAGAATTTCCTGATGCAAATATAACAATATGTTACATTGATATAAGGACTCCTGAAAAGGGCTTTGAAGAGTACTACGATCGAGCTAAAGATGTGGGTATTCGAATGATACGAGGAAAAGTTGGTGAAATCACTGAAGATCCTGAGACAAAAAAAGTGAAAGTCCGTGTCTACTCTTCATTAACAGACCAGATTGTACTGATTGATGCGGATTTGGTAGTTTTATCCTCAGCCGCGTTACCCTCAAAAGGATCACAGCAAATTTCTCAACTACTAAATCTAGATACTAATAAATACGGCTTCTTTACAGAATCACATTTCGGCTTAATGCCACAAGAAACAAAAACAAAGGGGATTTTTATTGCGGGATTTGCTCAGGGACCAAAAAACATTTCATATTCAGTTTCACAAGCTAGAGCAGCAGCAAGTAAGGTAGCAGAACTAACATCACCAGGAGAAGTCGATATAGAACTCATTACAGCTGAAGTCGAAAGCGAATTTTGTATTTCATGTAGAAGATGCGAAAAAGCGTGTCCCAAAAATGCAATTCGAATTCAAGAAGATATTGGAGCATTTATTGATGAAATAAACTGCGACGGTTGTGGTATTTGTGCCACATGCTGACCTACCCAGGCAATCGATATAAGATATTACCGCGATGAGCAACTATTTGCAGAAATTGATGGTATTTTAGGAGGCGATTAAACAATGAAAAACTATAAATACAGAATTGTTGCATTTGCATGTATAAAATGAGGGTATAGTGCAGCGGATTTAGCAGGAGTCTCACGGTTGAAATATACGACTTCTATTAAAATTATTAAAGTACGCTGTACTGGAAGGGTCGATTTAAAGCACATTCTCTACAGCATAAAATCTGGAGCAGACGGAGTAATGGTTGTTGGATGACGACCTAACGAATGTCAATTCAAAAATGGAAATTTTACAGCTGAAAGGCACATAGAATTAGCTAATAGAATCTTAGATTCGAGAGGATTTGGAAATCAAAGAGTAAATATGTACTGGTTAAGCGGAGCAGAATCAGA
Organism: Promethearchaeota archaeon; assembly: GCA_016839845.1. The sequence continues at coordinate 18,353 of JAEOTL010000156.1, read as the reverse complement.
GAAGTTTGTAAGAAGTGTAGAAGACGCATACGAGAAGATTGAGAAGTTAGGACCGAATCCGATTAATTTAGAAATAGATCAAGAAACAACAGAAAAAAGTAAATTAATAGCAGCCCCCATTGAATGAGCCTTGTAAAAAATTCTAGTTACAAGGGGACAATCCTTGCGCTGGAGGGGGTGTTTTAGAAATCATAAATAAATTATATTGACAAAAAAAGGTTTGAAATTTGGTTCAATTAAGTAAAGACAGTTTCTTTAATGAAGTTAAACCAAAAGAGTTGTTAGAAGCAACATATGGTGCAATTGAAAATTTTCAAGTAAGAGCTTTTTTTGAAGCAAAAGATGAAATCTTACAATCTGAAAAATACTCAGAAGAAGAATTTTATGAAATTTTAGACGCTATGATTGATGCCGAAACTGAGCGAAAATTAGTATTAGAAGAGTTACAAAGCAAAAAACCCTTATTTTTAGAAGAGATAGTAAAAATAATTAAGAAATTTCCCCCTGAAAATGTAATTCGAGACATTATTTATCTAAAGGAACAGGGGTATGTTGCGGAAGAAATTGAGGTCAAAGTTAAGAAAGTTATAAAAAAAATAAAGGGGGAAGAAAAAGAAGTTGAAGAAGCGGAGTACTTCTATAGGTATCAAGCAAAAGATTTACCTGAAGATTTTATGGAACAATATTTTGAACCAGTTTCAATAGTTTTTAGTGCGGGAGTATGTTGCCAATGTGGCTGGTGTTCTTCAGTTTGCCCTGTAAATGCGATTAAGGTGACCGCAGATACTCTTGACATTGATGAGAATATTTGTATGAAATGTGGATTATGTTACACAGTTTGTCCTCGCTCTTTTCAAATTGACCAAGCCACAAAAAGTATAAAAAAACTTGATAAATCTTTAAAATTCTCAGAAAAGATTTCTGGTTATATTAATTCATATTCAGCCACAACAACAAAGAATGAGATTAAGAAAGTTAGGCAAGATGGGGGTATTGTAACCTCTATACTCGAATATTTACTTTCTAATGAATTAGTTGATGCAATCATAGCTGTCCAACATTCAAGCGATTTATGGAGGCCGGAACCCGTGATTGTCGATAATGTAAATGATTTGTATAAAACAGGAGGAACGAAGTACGCGAATTCACCTTCCTTAACCATTATTGATAAAGCTAAATCATATAATAACATTGCAGTTGTGGGTGTACCATGTATGATGAAAGCAATCGAGAAAGGAAGAATGCTACCGAGTGGACTCCCATTCTTTAAAAATATCAAGTATAAAATAGGCCTGTTTTGTATGGAGTCTTTCTCCTATGAGGACATTATTAAGCTAACTAAAGAGAAATTTGCTCAGGATATTAATGAATTGACTAAAATGAACATAGATAAAGGGAAATTTATAATAAACCTAAAATCTGGAGAAGAACTTAACGTACCCTTAAAAGAAGTTCAATCCTATGCTCGGAATAATTGCCATTACTGTGAAGACCTAACATCGGATTATGCGGATATATCAGTAGGATCCATTGGTTCCCAAGGCGGTTGGTCAACAGTGATTACACGTTCCAAGGAAGGAGAAAGTCTCTATAAAGCTGTAATTAAGGCAGGATTGATAGAGTCAACAAGCCTAAAAGACGTTAAGCCAGGACAATCTTTAGTTGAAAGAATTGCTGGCATTAAAAGAAAAAATTGTAAACCAATCAATTTGGTGAAGGAATAATCTAGAACATCTAAACCATCATGAGTTCAAAAACTTTTCAAGATTTAATTGATGAAGTGCATAATAAAGGGATATGCCAAGAATGTGGAGGTTGTGTAAGTTTTTGTAGTTCTGCTGAATACAATATAATTGGTTTTGAAGAAGGTAAACCATATTCACCTCCTATATATATAAATAAAGAAAATTGCCTTGAATGTGGAATATGTTATTATATCTGTCCTCAAACTCATATTTTAGATGATGATTTGAACAATACCTTCAGATTTTCTGACTTTAAATCAGCACCACTCGGTTATGCTCCAGAAATTTATTCTTGTCAATCTAGCGATGAAATTTTCCTGAAACATGGGACAGATGGTGGTGTAGTCACATCCATTATTAATTATATGCTCGAGAAAAAGCTAATTGATGGTGCAATTGTTGCTCAAACTAAAGTTCCTTTTTCACGAGATGCAACCTTCGTTGATGATAAAGATGGATTAATTCAAAGTTCTGGTGCAACTTTAGAAGTATCTTCTCAATTGGATGAAATTCAGAAATTTTGTACCTATACACGTTCAATTCCCAAATTAAATTTTTATAAATTCAAAAAATTAGCTGTAGTTGGGACTCCTTGTCAAATCTATACTATTAGATGCATGCAAGATTTAGGAGTAACACCCTCAGAAAATATTGAAATCTGTCTAGGGTTATTTTGCTACGAAAATTTTCTATTCGATAAATCTCAAGTAGAGAAGTTCGAAACTGAATTTAACGTAGAGTTTGAGAATATTACAAAAATAAATATTAAGGAAAAAATGATTCTTAAACTGAAAAACCATGGATCGGGGGAGAAAATTGTAGAAATCCCCTTTGAAAAACTTAAAGATTATATGCGTCCTGCATGCAATGCGTGCAGTGATTTTACTAATATTTATGCCGATATTTCTTTTGGGGGATTAGGCTCAAAGGAAAAATTTACAACTATAATTCCACGTACAGACAAGGGAATGAGCCTTCTTTCCAAAGTATTAAACGAGAATATTATTAAATGTACAGATTTAGAGGGTACAAATCTTAATCAGATGAAAGAACTAATTACTAAATTTTCTTATTCAAAAATGAAGCGTAATGAAAATTACATGAATAATCTACAATAATGGAGTGAGTTTTATTACCGAAAGTAAACTTGAAAAAGAAGCTCAGGAGAAAGACGATGAATTAGATTCCTTTTTACTTAAAATTCACGAACCAAATTTAAAAAAATTATTAAAACACTGCTATCAATGCGGTCGGTGTTCCGGAGTCTGTCAAATTAGTAAAGTACAGAAATTTACCCCCAGTAGAATTATTCAGATGATTTTGGAAGGTTTTGAAGAGGAAATACTCAATAGTGGGGTATTATGGGACTGTTTAATGTGCAATAGCTGTCTTCAAATGTGTCCCAAAGAAATTAATTTTGCTGATATTGTACGTATTGCTAGATATAAAATGCGTATGAAAGATATACAGAATTTTGACCGTACTATTGCTCATAAAGGGATGTATCCCCTAATGGCAGAAATGATGAGTCAGGATACTATTCATATAGAAAGACCATTAGATTGGATCCCAAAAGGTTGTAAAATATCAGATAAGGGGAATATATTATACTATGTCGGATGTTTACCATTTTTTGGTTATGATTTTCAAGATTTAGATTCTATAGCATCAAATACTCTAAAAATACTCTCCAAATTAGAAAAAGAACCTATTGTCGTTCTTAAAGATGAAATTTGTTGCGGACATGACTTGTTTTGGGGACAAGCCAAATTTGAGCGTTTTATAGATTTAGCGAAGAAAAATAAAAAACGATTTGAGGAAACTGGCGTTTCCACTATTATAACTGCATGTGCGGAATGTTATAGAACCTTTAAAATCGATTATCCAAAATTATTTGATGATTTTGCTGAAAAATTTAAAGTTAAACACATAATCGAGTACGTTTTTGAGAATTGGAAAGCAGGTAAAATTCAATTTAAGAATTCCAACACTACAAATGAACCAATCCCCTTTACATTTCACGATCCGTGTAGATTGAGCCGATTTTTACCAAAAGATAACAAGTTAATTAAAAATGTTCGGGAGAGCTTTGATCATTTCAAGCTAATTGGGTATGAATTTAAAGAAATGGAACATAATCAGGAGAGATCTTATTGTTGTGGTGTAAATTCCTGGATGAATTGTAATGAACGCTCGAAAGCATTAAGATATAAACGACTTTCAGAAGCTCAATCTGTAGGAAATAAATTGATTACTTCTTGTCCAAAATGTCGTATCCATTTATCATGCCTTAAGAAAGATTATGAGGATTTCTCATCAGTTGAAATATTGGATTTCTCAGAATTTTTAGTAGACTTGATTGATATTAAAGAGCCAGATAAAAATTCAGGAGGAGAATGATTATGGAAGGATCAGTATTAGTCATTGGAGGAGGAATTGCAGGGATTCAATCCTCATTAGATCTAACCGAAATGGGCTTTAAAGTATATCTTGTGGAAAAAACTCCCTCGATAGGTGGAAGGATGGCTCAGTTAGATAAAACTTTTCCCACTTTAGATTGTAGTTTATGCATATTAGCACCTAAAATGGTGGAAGTCTTAAGAAATCCCAATATCGAACTACTCACCTACCATGAAGTTAAAAAAGTATCTGGAAAAGCCGGAAATTTTAACGTTACTGTCCTCAAGAAACCACGTTACATTGATGAGACAAAATGTAAAGGATGCGGGGATTGTGCGACGAAATGTCCAAAGATAGAAGCACCAAATATTTTTGATATGAACTTAGGGAAAAGAAAATCGGTATATGTTCCCTTTCCTCAAGCTGTACCTCCAGTGTATTTAATCGATCCTGAGATGTGTTTAAAATTAACTAGAGATGTATGTGGAGTATGTGAAAAAGTTTGTGAAGCAGAAGCAATTGATTTTGAACAGAAACCCCAAGAAATAACATTTAAAGTAGGAGCAATCATAGTTGCCACTGGTTTCGATATGCCAACAGAAAATCTATCATCACGATGGGGACTTAATTATGAAAATGTGTTAACTGCTCTTGAATATGAAAGGATCTTATGTGCCTCTGGACCGTTTAACGGGCACGTTATACGTCCGAGTGACAAGGAAGAACCAAGAAATATCGCGTTTATTCAATGTGCTGGCTCAAGAGATTTACGAGAACGAGTGCCCTATTGTTCTAGTGTTTGTTGCATGTATATTGCAAAGGAGGCAATAATTACAAAGGAACATTCAGAAAACTCGAAATGTTATATCTTTAGACACGATATTAGAGCATATGGGAAAAATTTCTACGAGTTTACTCAAAGAGCTCAAGAAGAGTATGGAGTGAATTATTTTCATACTAAAATTAGCAAGATTATAGAAGATCCAGAATCAAATGATTTATTGATTCATTATGAAGATTTAAAAACGGGATTACCAAATAAATTTCAAGCGAATTTGGTAGTGTTAGCTACACCACTAGTCCCTTCTAATGGTACTGAAGAATTGGCCCAGATATTAAACATTGATTTAGATGAATACCGTTTCTTTAAGGAGAGTTCTCACTTTTTTAAATCAAAATCTTCAAAAGAGGGTATTTTCTTAGCAGGATTTTGCCAAGGACCAATGGATATACCAGAAACTGTAGCTGATGCTAGTGGGGTGGCCTCTCAAGTAGCAGCTTTATTAAGTTCCGCCAAATATTCTCTAATACAAGAAAAAGTGTTTGATATCCCAGAGAAAAAAGTGAGTATAACTGATGAACCACGAATTGGGGTGCTTATCTGCCATTGTGGCATCAATATTGGCAAATATATCGATATCTCAAGCATAATTGAATATGTAAAAGAACTACCCAATGTAGTCTTTTGTGAAGACAATCTATATTCTTGTTCAAGTGATTCTCAAATTAAAATCAAAGAAGTAATTAGTGAATATGATCTAAATCGATTTATTGTAGCTTCTTGCACACCAAGAACACATGAACAATTATTTCAAGAAACTTGCCAAGAAGCGGGATTAAACAAATATCTCTTTGAAATGGCCAATATACGTGACCAATGTTCTTGGGTTCATATGACCGACAAAGAGCTTGGTACCGAAAAAGCAAGAGACTTAATCGAAATGGCTGTAGCCAAATCGAGATTACTAAGCCCACAGGAAGAACCAAAACTCTCAGTTATACAAGAAGCCCTTGTTATTGGTGGTGGTATTTCTGGAATGACTGCAGCATTAAATATTGCAGAACAAGGATTTCCTGTATATCTTATTGAGAAAGAAAAAAGACTTGGCGGTCTTTTGAACGATCTGTATTTATTATACCCAACTCAGGAAGATGCTGCTACATTCCTCAAGCAGATAAAAGAAGAAACAGAAAAAAATAAAAATATTCAAATCTGTCTTGAGTCTAAAGTAAAAGAGGTTAAGGGATATGTTGGGAATTTCGATGTATCTATTACTAACTCGAAAAACGAGGTAACAGATTTAAAAGTAGGTATAATTATTGTTGCCATCGGAGGTCAAGAGCTAAAACCTGATGAATTATTTCATTATTCTGACAAAAATAAAAATATTATTACTCAATTGGAATTAGAAAAAAAATTAAAAGAAGACGATAGGTCTTGGCTTGATAATATAAAGAGAGTTACTACTATCCTCTGTGTAAATGCCAGAGAAAAGGAAGGGGTTACTTATTGTTCAAATATATGTTGCGCGACTGCTATCAAAAATATGAATGTTTTACGTGAAATAAAACCAGATCTCGAAATTATTATTCTTTATAGAGATTTTCAGATGGCTAAGAAGGAATTCGAGGAATATTTGTTTAATAGAAGAAAAGATGCGATCCTTCTACGATATGATATTGATAAATTTCCAGAAATAAAGAAAACCAAGAAGGAACCTGAAAAGTATGAAATTAATGTTTTTGATACAAATTTACAGGATACCATTACATTTAAAACAGATTTTATAATATTATCGCCCCCTATGATTCCCGCAGAGAATTCAGGTGAGTTGGCTAAGATGCTCAAGGTTCCCTTGGATAAGAATGGATTTTTCTTAGAGGCTCATGCTAAATTAAGACCTGTTGATTTTGCCACAGATGGAGTTTTCCTATGTGGCTGTGCTCATTGGCCAAAGCACATTCAAGAATCAATTACTCAAGCGAATGGAGCAGCAGGGAGAGCAAGTAGATTTTTAAGTTCAGAAGACATTATTGCTTCTGGTTTAGTAGCTGAAGTGAACGAAGAATTATGTGTAGGATGTAAAGTGTGTATAAGGTTGTGTCCATATAATGCCATCTCTAAAAATGACGAGGATAATGTCGTTATTAATAAATTACTCTGTAAAGGTTGTGGCGTATGTGGAGCAAGTTGTCCAGAAAATGCAATAAAGGTATTTCACTTTACAAGTGAGCAAATATTATCTGAAATTATAGCCTACGGAGGAGAATAATCAATGGATTTCAAACCTAAAATTCTGGGTTTTCTATGTAACTGGTGTTCCTATGCGGGAGCAGATCTTGCAGGAGTAAGTAGAATCCAGTATTCTCCCAATATTAGGATTATTAGAGTTATGTGCAGTGGAAGGGTCGATCCAGTTTTTGTAGCTGAAGCCTTCTCTAATAGGATTGATGGGGTTCTCGTATTAGGATGCCATCCAGGTGATTGCCATTATATAAGTGGAAATTATGAAACAGAAATGAAAATGAATATGCTAGACAAGCTTCTAAAATTAGTTGGATTTTCTGAACGTTTACGTTTAGATTGGGTTTCTGCTTCAGAAGGTAATCGGTTTGCTCAAGTAGTTAATGAATTTAATGAACATATTATTAACCTAGGCCCTTCACCAATAAAGAATGAGGAATATAAAGAGGAATTAATAGATGATTTTAGCGCTATCAAATCCGTTTTGAAAGACTCTAGACTACGAGTATTAGTTGGGAGAGAACGAGAAATTATCACCGAAGGCAATGTATATAATGAGATCATTTCGAAAGAAGAATTTGAAGAAATTCTTGATAAAACCTTACACAATGAGTACATCCGCCATAAAATACTACAGAAAATAAAAAGTCAAGGCAAATCAGTACCAGAAATCTCAAAAGAAATTCGAATTGAACCACACAAAGTATTGAACCATATAGTGACCTTAAGACAAAGGGGATTAGTCGATCTTGATGAATTAAAAGAAGAAATACCTACATTCATTTCAATTCAGGAGGGATAATAATGGAGAAAGTCGGTGCAGTTTTGGTTATAGGAGGGGGGATTGCAGGTATTCAGAGCTCCATTGATTTAGCAGATTCTGGCTATAAAGTGTTTTTAGCGGAGTCTACAACCAGTATTGGTGGAGTTATGTCTCAGCTAGATAAAACTTTTCCAACCAATGACTGTGCCATATGCATTCTTGCTCCAAAATTAGTGCTAACGGGTCGGCATGAAAACGTCGATATTTTAATTAATTCAACATTAGAAAAAATAGAAGGAGAACCTGGAAATTTTGAAGTTGAACTAACCCAGAAAACACTTTATTTGGATCAAAATAAATGTACTGGTTGTGGTGTTTGTGCTCAAAAATGTCCAATAGAAGCAATCGATACCTTTAATAAAGGACTATCTAATAATGCCGCAATTTCTGTCAAGTTTCCTCAAGCAGTTCCCTTAGTTTTTTCGATAAATAAGGAAAAATGTATTGGTTGTGGGATCTGCCAAGGAATCTGTAAAGCTGAAGCTATCGATTATGAACTTCGAGACACAAAATCCGTACTTCATGTAGGGGCTATTGTAGTTGCAATTGGATTTGATGAATATGATCCAACTCCTCTAAAAAACCTTGGGTATGGAAAACATTTAAACGTGATTACCAGTAATGAGTTTGAACGAATATTAAGCGCGAGTGGACCCCATGCAGGGCTAATACTTCGTCCCTCTGATGGAATTATCCCAAAAAAAATCGCATTTTTACAATGTATTGGTTCAAGGGATAAGAGCCATGGTATCGATTATTGTTCTTCAGTGTGTTGCATGTATACTACAAAGGAAGCGGTAATTGCTAAAGAACATATGAACCTTGTAAATCCCACCATTTTTACAATGGACGTTCGAGCGTATGGTAAAGATTTTGATAAATATATTGAGCGAGCAAAGGAAGAATATGGAATAAGATATATACGACGCAGAGTGTCATCTATAAAGGAAGTTCCTGATTCGAAAGATCTAAAAATATATTATGAGAACAAGGATGGAAGAATTATTGAGGAGATTTTTAATCTTGTGGTGCTTTCGGTTGGAATGCAACCAAACAAAACAGCTAAGGAACTAGCACAGAAGCTAGAAATAGAATTAAATGAATACGGCTTTTGTAAAACAGATTCTTTCACTCCCGTAGAGACATCCAGACCGGGTATATATGTTTGTGGAGCCTTTGCTTCACCTAAGGATATTCCTGAAACTGTAATAGAAGCAAGTGCTGCTGCTGGTTGTGTGAATGTTCTTCTTTCAGATGCAAGAAATAAATTAATAACCAAAAAAGTTCTCCCTGAACAAATAGATGTGAGTGATCAACCCCCACGAATTGGAGTTTTTATATGCCACTGCGGCATAAATATTGGAGGGGTTGTGAATGTTCCTGATGTAGTGAATTATGTTAAAACTTTACCTGATGTAGCCTATGCAGAACATAATCTGTACACCTGTTCTGCTGACACTCAGACCAATATTAAACAAAAAATAGAGGATAATCAATTAAATAGGGTTATAGTTGCATCGTGTACTCCAAGAACTCATGAACCATTATTTCAAGCAACGATGGAGGAAGTCGGTTTAAATAAGTATCTGTTTGAAATGGTGAATATTCGCGATCAATGCTCTTGGGTTCATATGCATGATGCGGAAAATGCCACCGCCAAATCTAGAGATTTGTTGAGAATGGCAGTAGCTAAATCTCGGCAACTAGTTCCACTACAAGAACATGAAATCGACGTAATTCATAAAGGTTTAATAATTGGTGGGGGTGTATCAGGGATGACTGCTGCTTTAAATCTCGCATCTCAAGGTTATGAGACTTTTCTTGTTGAAAAAGAAGAAAGTATTGGGGGGTTTGCTAAAAATATTTATCACACGCTTGAAAATAATGATGTTCAAGAATTCCTTCATGACTTAATAAAGGAAGTAGAAGATAATCAATTAATAAAAGTCTTTACTCAAGCTCAAATCACCTCAATTTCAGGATATATTGGAAATTTTACTACAAATATTGTTTATAGTAAAAATAAAAAAAGCATTGATCTTGACCATGGTATAATTATCGTGGCTACTGGGGCAAAAGAGCACCAACCAAAAACATACAAATATGGCCAAGACCCACGAGTAATATCTCAAACTGAATTTGAAAGAAGGCTTTTTACAACAGATGAGACAACGAAATTAAATTCGATAGTGATGATCCAATGTGTTGGCTCTAGAAATGAAGAAAACCCCTATTGTAGCAGAATCTGTTGTTCTGAAGCTATTAAAAATGCATTAAAAGTAAAAGAAATTAATCCAAACATTGAATTGGTGATTTTATATCGGGATATTAGGACATACGGTTTTAAAGAGAAATATTATAATTTAGCACGAGAAAAAAATGTTATATTCCTTCGATTTGATGAAAAAATTCCTCCTAAATTGGAAATAAAAGACAAAAAATTAAAGATTTCAGTAAATAATCCGGATTTGGGAGATCTTGAGCTTAATCCAGACTTAGTTATATTGAGCACGGGATTAGAAGCCCCTCATAAAGAGAATGAGGAATTAGCTAAAAAGCTGAAAGTTCCTCTTAATGAAGATAAGTTCTTCTTAGAAGCTCATGTCAAGTTAAGACCAATTGATTTTGCCACTGACGGTATCTTCTTATGTGGTTGTGCCCATTCCCCTAAAAATATTAGTGAATCAATTGCGCAAGCGAATGGTGCCGCTGCACAAGCAGTTAAGATCTTATGCAGTAATCAAATTATAACATCAGGACTTGTTGCTACCGTAATTGAAGAGAATTGCATCGGCTGCGGAACTTGTGTTGATGTCTGCCAATTTAATGCTATTGAATTAATTGAGAAAGAAATTGAGTTTGAAGATATTACAATTATCACTAAAAAATCTCATGTTAACTCTGCACTTTGTAAAGGGTGTGGTACCTGCGGTGCTAATTGCCCCAATTCAACAATAGTTATAAAACATTTCGGATTTGAACAAATCAGTGCCATGATTTCAGCACTGTTATTAGAAAATTAAATTAAAAATAATGAAAAAGTGAGATCCTATGGCGAGTAAGACAAAGAAAAAGAAAAAAACTGTAGAATTTCATCCTAACATTTTATGTTTTTGTTGTAATTGGTGTAGCTATGCGGGAGCTGACTTAGCAGGCGTATCTCGCTTTCAATATCCCTCAACTATAAGAATAGTTAGAGTAATGTGTTCTGGTAGAGTTGATCCCGCGTTTATTTTGGAAGCATTTAAAGATGGTATTGATGGAGTTATTGTGACAGGATGTCATATAGGTGACTGTCATTATCTGAAAGGAAATGAATTTACTAAGGAAAGATTTGAGCGTTTTCAAAAAATTCTCATTATGATGGGTCTTGATAAAAGATTTCGGTTGGAGTGGGTAAGTGCATCAGAAGGAAAGCGGTTTGCTGAAGTTATTACTGAATTTACCAACCAAATTAAAGATCAAGGACCTTTACTCCCAATTAATTAACTCAATGAGATTTCAGTAAATGGATTATGAAGAGGGCTCCCTTTAGTAACGTGCATTACTTGCTGGTTTAAATCCATCAAAATTGTACAAACAGTACCTACTTTTTCCTTTACTCTACCTGGGATATATTTTCTACATATAGGTAATTCAGGATCAGTATCATCCAATAATATCCTTTTCATAAACTCCAACGAATAGGTTTTCTGACCTTTTACAAAATTAGTTGCCATTTTAAATCTGTTAAATGAGCTTTCTAATAAATCTGGATTTGAATTTAGGTTTTCATTTTTCAAGAAATGGTTAGTATGAACAAAATGATTATTTTCAACATTTAAAAGATAGACTTCACTACCCCCAAATTCAATATCCTGATATTTCCCGTTTTTATCACCAATCAATATATTACCAGATTGACCGTTGCCCACATTTTTAGCTAAATTTCTGGCTTCTTCAATAGATTTACAATCTAGCATGGCTCGAAGTATAATATGGATTGGTAATCCATCTAATTCGTCATCTACACTTAAAAAATTTAAACAAATCCCTATCCCTGAATTGTTGAAGCCAATTTTACCAATCATCCCGGGTTCAGTTACTTGAAGTATCTTATGACCATCTGGTTTTGTTAATCTCATAATGAAGGCTAAATCTTCAAAATCTGCTGCCCAATCCCAGTTTTGACCTAAAACAGGTGGATTATTGAAGTACAATGCAGTGCACTCAGTACTTCCATCATCCATATTTGACATGATTTCACTTCTTGAATTAATTGCATAAATCCATAGAGGATCTACATCCGCCGCTTCTGCAATTGATTCAATTTCAATTGAATAATCCGAATTATATGCACGAATTTTATTTTTAAAATTTTTAGCTGAGTTTAAAATATACTTTCTATTGCTCTCCCGACCATCCTCATCTAGATTCTTGCTTACATCAGTATAAAATTCAATAGCTTGATTTATTCTATTTTTTAGTAATTTCCCATGTTGCGTCCCTATCTCTTCAGAACTTCCAGTTACATCTAATATGGGGAATTTTTCTTCCATATCCATTCTAATGATTTACGATTATTTAAAATATTTACCAAAGAAAATCTATCATGCTGAGGTCAAGTTTGTATCTAAATTGGTGAAATCTATCTTCAAAGATTCCTTTTTCTTAACTTGATTTTTTGGACAAATAGGTTATATTTGCTAAACAGAAAAAATAAATGGTTTCTATTTTTTTTCTCCTCAACATAGGTTCAAATTATATGATTTTAAATTAACCAAAAAGGTTGAATGTAATTACCGAGATCAAAAAAGTAAAAGATTCAGAAGAATCTAATGACGATAATACTTCTTATCTTGAAAAAGTTTATGAACCAGATATAAGAAAATTACTCTCTCGATGTTATCAGTGTGTTCGTTGCAGTGGTGTATGTCAACTTAGCAAAGTTCAAAGTTTCGAACCAAGCCGAATAATACAAATGATATTAGAAGGATTCGAAGATAAAATCATTGAGAGTGGGACCTTATGGGATTGTCTTACTTGCAATGCTTGCCTTCAGAATTGTCCAGAAGGTATTAATTTCGCTGATATTGTAAGGATGACAAAATACAAAATGCGAACAGCAAATAATCAGAATCCTGATGAATACATTGCTCATAAGGGAGTGTATACAACTGTTTCAGAAATTATGAGTGATCCAAGCATAAAACCAGATAGATCTCTTGAGTGGGTACCTAAAGGATGTGAGATTTCAGACCAAGGAAATATACTATATTATGTGGGATGTATACCCTATTTTAACTTCGAGTTTAAAAATACAGACTCTATCGCTGAAAGTACATTAAAAATTCTTTGTCAAATTGAAAACGAACCAATCGTCGTTCTTAAAGATGAAATTTGTTGTGGTCATGACCTATATTGGGGACAAGGAAAGTTAAATGCGTTTATCAATTTAGCCAAGAAAAATGTTAAAAGACTTGAGGATACTGGAGCTACAACAATAGTAACTGCATGTGCTGAATGCTATAGAACTCTTAAAGTTGATTATCCAGGTTTGTTTGAAGATTTTGATTCAAAATTTGAAGTTAAGCACATAATTGAATATATTTATGAAAATTGGAAGAAGAACAAAATTGAGTTCAAGAATCCAAGTGAAAAAGAGCAACCAATCCCTTTTACATATCACGACCCATGTAGGTTAAGCAGATTCTTACCCAAAGAAAGTACAATCGTTGAAAATGTACGGGAAATCTTTTCACATTTAAAACAATTAGGATATAAATTTAATGAAATGGCTCATAACAAAAAAGATGCTTTATGTTGTGGTGTGAGTTCTTGGATGAACTGCAATGAACGTTCGAAAGCACTACGATATAAAAGACTCTTAGAGGCAAAAGAAGTGGGAGAAATTATGGTTACTTCATGCCCAAAATGTAAAATGCACTTCACATGTTTACAAGAGGATTATGATGACATTTCTTCAATCGAAATTGTCGACTTCTCAGAATTCTTAGTTGATATGATAAAGATTATCGAACCAAATGATAAAGTGGAGGAGGATAAATAATGCAAGGCTCTGTATTAGTTATTGGTGGAGGGATTGCGGGGATCCAAACATCCTTAGATCTAACTGAATTAGGTCTTAAAGTCTATTTAGTAGAAAAAACTCCTTCAATTGGAGGTAGAATGGCCCAATTAGATAAAACATTCCCTACAAATGATTGTTCTTTATGCATATTGGCTCCAAAAATGGTGGAAGTTTATCGTAATCCGAATATAGAATTAATGACTTATCATGAAGTCAAAAAAGTAGAAGGAGTACCAGGAGACTTTAAGGTTACAGTTCTTAAGAAACCACGTTATATTGACGAATCTAAATGCAAAGGGTGTGGTGATTGTGCTACTAAGTGCCCAAAAATTGAAGTTGGGAATCTTTTTGATATGAATCTTGGTAAGCGAAAGTCGGTTTATATCCCCTTTCCTCAAGCAGTACCACCAGTTTATTTGATAGATCCAGAATTATGCTTAAAACTAACAAAAGGAGTCTGTGGAGTATGTGAAAAGGTGTGTACGGCAGAAGCGATTGCTTACGAGCAAGAACCACAAGACATTGAATTAAATGTTGGGGCGATAGTTGTCGCCACCGGATTTGAAATGTTTGCTGAAGAACTTTCTCCTAGGTGGGGATACGAATACTCAAACGTTGTTAACGCTCTGGAATATGAACGAATTCTCTGTGCTAGCGGACCTTTTGGAGGACATGTACTACGTCCAAGTGATCAAGAAGAACCAAAAAAAATCGCTTTTATTCAATGTGCAGGTTCAAGGGATCTTCATGAAAATGTGCCATACTGTTCTTCGGTTTGTTGTATGTACACAGCAAAAGAGGCAATTATTACAAAAGAACACTCAGATCACTCTGAATGTTTTGTTTTTAGACATGATATTAGAGCTTACGGAAAAAATTTTTATGAATTTACCCAAAGGGCTCAAGATGAATATGGGGTAAAATATTTTCAAACCAAGATCAGTACGATAGAAGAAGACTCTGAAACGAATGATCTAATTATTAATTATGAAGATCTAAAAACCGGAGAATTCAAGCGGTTTAGAGCAAATTTGGTTGTATTAGCTACACCTTTAGTACCTGCAAGGGGAACAAAAGAATTGGCTTCCACTCTTGACGTTAATTTAGATCATTATGACTTCTTTAAAGAAAAATCATACTTTAACAAAGCATTATCATCAAAGGAAGGAATATTTTTATGTGGTTTTGCGCAAGGTCCAATGGATATTCCTGAAACCGTTGCAGATGCTAGTGGAGTTGCTTCTCAAGTCGCGACGCTTTTAAACAATGCAAAATTCACAGATGTGAAAGAAAAGGTTTTTGAAATCCCTGAGAGAAAAGTTAACATTACAGATGAACCACGAATAGGGGTGATGGTTTGCCATTGTGGTATAAACATAGGAAAATATGTAAATGTTCCCGAAGTGCGAGATTATATTAAAACTCTACCCAACGTTGTAATATGTGAAGATAACCTCTATTCTTGTAGTTCTGACTCACAAGTTAGAATCAAGGAATTGATTTTAGAACATAATTTAAATAGGTTTATTGTCGCTTCATGTACTCCTCGAACACATGAACCGTTATTTCAAGAAACTTGTCAGGAGGCGGGTATGAATAAGTATTTGTTCGAGATGGTTAATATTAGAGATCAATGTTCATGGGTTCATATGACTGAACTCGAAGCTGCAACCGAAAAGTCTAAAGATCTGTTGCGAATGGCAGTAGCAAAAGCTCGCTTAATAAAACCTCAATCAGAAGAAAAACTTCAAATTACCCCCACAGGATTAGTAATAGGTGGAGGTGTCTCAGGTATGACTGCTGCCTTGAATCTCGCAGATCAAGGATTTAAAACTTATCTAGCTGAAAAAGAAGACAAATTAGGCGGAAACCTCAATAATTTAAACATTCTATACCCCATTCAAGAAGAAGCTTCTATCTTTCTAAAGGAAATTACCCAAAAAGTAAATGATAATAAAAATATCGAAGTTATGCTACAATCTAAGATTGATAGTATTATGGGATATGTGGGAAACTATGAAGTAACTATCAGCAATTCCGGTAAAGATCCTAAAGATTTGAAAATCGGTACTATTATTGTAGCTACTGGTGCCCAAGAACATAAGCCTGATGGATTATTCCAATATAATAAGAAGAATAATAACGTCATAACGCAATTAGAATTAGAACAGAAACTACAAAAAGCCGATTTGGCTTGGTTAGACAAGGTGAAACGTGCCACCTTTATTTTATGTGCTAACGCAAGGCAAAAAGAAGGTATAACTTATTGCTCGAATGTCTGCTGTGGTACAACGATCAAAAATATCAGTATCCTTAAAGAACTGAAACCAGAATTAGAGATTGTTGTTCTTTATAGAGATCTTCAAATGGCGAAAAAGGAATTCGAGGAATATTACCGGAACAGAAGAAAAGATGCAATGTTCCTGAGATATGACTTAGATAATTTACCAGAAGTGGGTAAGAACTCTCAAGGAAATTATGGAATTAAGGTGTTTGACACGAACTTGCATGACGAAATTGCGTATGATACTGATTTGATCGTATTAGCGACACCTATGGTACCTGCAGATAATTTAGAAGAACTGGCAAAAATGCTTAAAGTTCCATTAGATAGAACTGGATTTTTCTTAGAAGCACATGTGAAATTAAGACCCTTAGATTTTGCTACCGATGGTGTATTTTTATGTGGGTGCGCTCAATGGCCGAAAAATATTCAAGATTCCATTTCACAAGCAAATGGAGCTGCAGGAAGGGCAAGTAGATTTTTAAGTGCGAAAGAAATAACCACTTCTGGATTAGTTGCAGAAGTTAATCCAGATAAGTGTATTGGCTGCGGGGAATGTGTAGAAGTATGTCCTTATAAAGCAATTGAACTCATAGATGAAACCAAAGAGTTTGAGGATGTTAATATTGTAGTGAGTAAATCAAGCATTAATTCTGCATTGTGTAAAGGATGTGGAACTTGCGCAGGAACTTGCAAGGTTGGAGCGATAATGGTTAAACATTATGATTACGATCAGATATCGGCTATGATAGATTCTTATCTTCTAGAAAAAGAGGAGGTAAAGAATTAATTCACAGGTGATTAATTATGTCAAAATCGAAAAATAAAGAAATTAATGAGGATTTTGAACCAACGATTCTAGCCTTTTGCTGTAATTGGTGTAGTTATGCGGGGGCAGATTTAGCCGGTGTTTCACGATTCCAATACCCTCCTAATATTAGAGTTATTAGAGTAATGTGTTCTGGAAGAGTAGATCCCTCGTTTGTGTTGAAAGCTTTAAAAAATGGTGCTGATGGCGTTATTGTTACAGGATGTCACATAGGAGATTGTCATTATATTTCTGGAAATGAATATACTAAAGAAAGATTTGAACGATTGCACACTATCTTAATCAAACAATTAGGGGTAGATCCTAAACGAGTACGACTAGAATGGGTCAGTGCATCTGAAGGTAAACGTTTTGCTGAGGTTATTACCGAATTCACGAATACGATCAAAGAATTAGGACCCTTAAGAAAGTTTTAACCCAACAATTCTATTTTTATTTCCTCATTATCAACAATTTTGAAGTTAATCTAATAGTATTGAAACTCGGTAATTTTATCACTTGTTTTGTTTGAAATTCGAAATTTGGATAAAAATTTTGTTAGATTTGGGTAATCTCAAAGAAAATTTTGGTTATATATAGGAGAAATAACCTAAAGGGATCATTCAATACTTCAATCATGGTTAATTACGAAAATTATACCAAAAACCATGTCTGAAATAGATCATTAATTAATAGACAATTATCATTAATCTGCAAAATACCAGAAAAAGGCAATAAAAAGCCGAGAGAATCACCAAATAGAAAACCCCAGATCAAGTAAATGATCCAAAAGGATCTTTTCCCCTCAATTTCATGTCGAATTCTGATAATAAATCATCAAAATATTTATATAAGTAAAATTGATATTCTTTATTCAACGAAAAAATTAGTAGTTTGAGAATTATCATTTCTAATGGGTGAAGATTATTCAAAGCCAAAAAAAAGTACCATTTTTAGCTTTTTCGAAATCTCTGAGTAATACATTAAATATTGAGGATGTTATTTCGGAAGATAAAAATGTAATAGAGGGATCAGTAGTAGTTATTGGAGGAGGAATTGCTGGAATACAAACTTCTTTGGATTTAACGGAGCTAGGCTTAAAGGTGTATTTAGTTGAGAGAACACCCTCAATAGGGGGCCGGATGGCTCAACTGGATAAAACATTTCCTACAAATGATTGTAGTCTTTGTATTCTTGC
>JAEOTL010000501.1 GCA_016839845.1 Promethearchaeota archaeon | reverse complement strand
CAACTATAGAATATCCCTTTTGAGGGCCAATTTGCAACCCTACACTGTCCGCATTGTGCACATGCTAAAGCAGCTTCTTCAAACTTGCTTAAATTTTTTAACTGTTCTTTCGTTTCTACCATTTTTTACACCTCTTAATATTTATCAGTTAAATAGAATTTTCCAGGGCTTAGGATTCCTTTAGGATCAAGAGCTTTCTTTATTGTAATCATAAAATTATAGTACTCTTCTGATAAAGCTCCTGAGTCAACCAAACTTCTCCCTATAATTTCTCCCATCCAATAGTGTACAGCACCTAATTCTTTTATCTGAGTAATGAGAAAGTCTTTCCATAATTCTACTTGAGCTTCTCTTTTTTCTATAGTACTTATCACAGCAGCACCCCCAGCAACATCTATATATGAGGGATTAATTCCAAATGCTACGAAATCAGCACCCCCACCTCCGCCCATTTCCATCATTTTTGGGAAATTTCTTTTTACCCACTCGTCATATGTCTTGCGATACGCTGGTAATTGGTACGTTGGACTTTTGACACAGCCACCCATGCCAAATAGATTACCTCCCATCCAGCTATCATTAGACCATTGCCATCTGCCATCTTCTTCATAGAACCATTTTCCGAGGTTTCCTTCCTCTACAGAATCTCCTAATTTAATGAATTCTGCTTCTTCTGCGATTTTTTCGATTCTCTCTACATCATGGTCTAATTGTTGTTGAGTATCCCCGATTGCTGTATAAAACAATGTTCCACCCCTAACTTTTGCGTTGACCAAGCCCTTTGCGATCCCTCGTGAAGTCAATCCACTGACTCTAGCTGGAGAATAATAAAAGAAATCGTGCAATGCTAATCGTTGATGTTGCCATTTCGTCATAACATCTGCTGCCCGTTCTGCTGGAATCTTCTCTTTAGTCTTTTTAATTTGGTATGTTGCATATCCGGCATATTCGGGAAGATGATATAAATTTAAAGATGCCTTAGTTTTTACTCCATGCAGCCCAACATCCCCTAGAAAAATACCAGTGTAATCCGATCCTAACCCAAATCGTGTAAAAGGCTTGTCCCGAAAAGAATTGGCTTTAGCTCCTGTATACATTATCTCACCCGTAGGTAAAACTACTTCTAATCCAACACATTGCTCTGTAACAGCTCCATACATCGCAGCGCCACCCCCACCGACGGTGTTATTTGATAACCCTCCACCGATTGTAGCAGAGAATCCAGATGCCGGACCAGTGGATCCCGTATAATATCCTACCCCTATCCTGCTTAACTGTTCACATAATTCACTCCATGAAATTCCAACTTCCACTGTAACAATTCTATTTTTCTCATCAATATCCAATATTTTATTCATCAGGGTAACGTCTAATACGATTCCCCCATCACCAATTGGTTTTGCACCACCAGTTAAATCTGCTCCATTTCCCCGAGGAATGATTTTAGTGTCGTGCGCATTCGCTACTTTTAAGATTTCAGAGATTTCTTCTGGAGTTTTTGGCTTTACTACAATATCTGGGATACCTTGCAATGTATAATCGCAATTCATCGAATATGAATAACAAACTGGCTCAGAATCGGAAACGTACTTCGTCCCTACGATGTTTTCTATTTTTTCATAAACATTCTGTATTTCATTCATAATATATCATTTTATTCAATTATATTAAAAACTTTTACAAAAATTGTGCTAGCAAAATACAAGAGGCTTAATTTTATTGTTTTTAAAAATCGAAATGGATAATT
The DNA here is from genome assembly GCA_016839845.1 of Promethearchaeota archaeon. Next base: position 7,049 of record JAEOTL010000501.1, on the reverse strand, counting down.
AATATCATAAATAGTGCATTACTATCAGCTATTAAATAGTTAGATAAGGTGATAATCGTAAGCGATAAAGTTTATATTTATAGTGTTGGTATGACTAAGTTTGGAAAATTTCTCGAAAAAGGTATAAAGGATCTGACAGGTGAAGCGCTTAAATCTGTCCAAAGTGATAATGACTTTGATTTGAACAATATCGAGGCAGCGTGGTTTTCCAATACAGGATGGGGAATGACTGATTTTCAACATAGTATTCGTGGCCAAGTAGCTCTTACCCCAAATGGAGTTGATAAGGTTTCAATTACAAATGTAGAAAATGCATGTGCGAGTGGGAGTACCGCATTTAACGGTGCCTGGACAGCTATTAAAGCTGGAGTATTTGATTGTACCTTAGCAATGGGTGCGGAAAAAGTATATCAAGAAGATCGAGCGAAAATGATGGGAGGTTTTGTAACTTATACCGACGTAGAAGCAACGAGAGCACTAATGGAACAAATGAAAAAAGCAGCTAAACAAAGAGCTGAAAAGACAGCAAGTCAATCTGGTGATGGAAAACAGAAAAAGAAAGGAGGTCATTCCGTTTTCATGGACTTTTACGCGGCAGGAGCACGAACTCATATGAAAGAGTATGGAACCACTCAACGACAACTTGCTGCGATCGCAGCTAAGAACCATAACAACTCCACGATGAATCCTCTTGCTCAATATACTTTCCCTATGACTGTTGATCAAGTTATGGAGGACTATGAAGTTGCGTATCCCCTAACTAGGGCAATGTGTGCCCCCGTAGGTGACGGTGCTGCAGCCGCAGTTTTATGTTCTGAAAAATTCTTAAAGGAGCATCCCAATGATCAAGCTATTCTCGTTCGCGCTTCAGTTTTAAGATCAGGATCATGGAAAAGAGATAATGTATCCCAACGCGTTTCTGAAGCAGCTTATAAAATGGCGAAACTTAGCCCAAAAGACATTAATGTTGCTGAAGTTCATGATGCTACGGCTTATGGAGAACTTGAACAGATAGAACAAATGGGCTTTTGCGGATTAGGAAAAGGAGGGCCTTTTACGGAGAGCGGGGAAACAGAAATTGGTGGAAAAGTTGCCGTTAATCCCAGTGGAGGGTTACTTTCCAGGGGGCATCCACTTGGAGCTTCTGGTTTAGCACAAATCTATGAACTTGTCACACAATTACGTGGTGACGCGGGTAAACGACAAGTTAGTAGTCCCAAGTATGCGCTAGCTGAAAATGGTGGTGGGACGATTGGTTCAGGGCCCGCAGCGATGTGTGTTCATATATTTGAAGGATAACTAATCATTACAAAAATAAGAAATAAATAAAATTTTCATCTAATCTCTTTTTATTTTATATCCAGCTTTTTCTCGGTCATAAGTTGATTCTGTTATACCACGTTCTTTAAGAAACCGCTTCATGATTCTATGAACTTCACTTTTTGGAAGTTTTTCTACAAAATCTATATAACGAGGTATCATAAAATAGGCCATCTTTCCTTGACAGAAATCTAATAATTCCTCAGGAGTCATCGATTCCCCCGGTTTCATTACAACGGCAATCATCACCTCATCTTCCCCTAATTCTGATTTCACACCGTAGGCTGCGGATTCCAGAACTTTGTCGTGCAAATTCACAATTTTTTCAATGCTGTATGAGGCAATATTTTCACCACGTCGACGTATTGAATCCTTCTTTCTATCAACGAAATAAAACCAACCATCCTTATCCTTCGTTGCGAGATCACCCGTGTGGAACCATTTCTGTCCGTCTTTTCCTACTTGAATTAAGTTTTTGGAAGCTTTATCATCCTTGAAATATTTTACTTTTCTTTGTTCAACTTCGTTTTCTCGAACCAAGAACACTAATTCTCCAACCTCTTCAGATTCCATGAGTGCTCCATCATCATCCATAATTTCAGCAACAGTTCCTAACATGGGTTTTCCCATGGTTCCTACAGGCACATTATCTCCGGTACCAGCTCTGAGCATAAATCCACCCCCATCCGTCGCAGCATATCCTTCTGAAATTTTCACGCCGAACCTTTCCTCGAAGGCAACCCATAACTCCTTAGGACATGCAGCAGATCCAACGATCTTTACCTTATGATCCTTATCATTTGGTCTTTCTGGTTGCTTCATTAATATAGGAATCATCGCCCCTAGAGCATTAAATGTTGTAACCTCATATTTGCGACATATATCCCAATGACGACTGGCACTAAATCGCTTCCCAAGAATGAAAGACCTCTCCCCAAAATATGACATTAAGGATGTTAAGAATAGGGCGTTTGAATGAAACAAGGGTAAACTGGTAAATGCAACATCATCAGATTGAGATAAAGCACCCGCAAAACTTACTAAAGTTTGAAGGTTAAGACCCCCCAGCAATTTCCCCTGCCAAAATGTAATAGCTTTAGGTAAGCCTGTGGTCCCTGCAGTATACATAAGCATACACATATCATCTGGGCTGATATCCACATCAATATCATCATCAGGGGCTTCCATCACTTCTTGAATCGAAATCATCCCTTTTGGTAATTTAAAATCATCAGGAGCTTCATTAATGTCCACAATTATTTGTTTAATTTTTGGTAATTCACTTTCAATATCGATAATTGCGGGTAGAAAAGACCAATGAACGATGATAGCTGACGCATCGGAATGATCAATAATATATCTTAACCCTTCTCCCCGGAGAGATATGTTTACCATGACTGAATATGCCCCCATTTTAAAGGCGGCAAAAACTGTAAGTAAAAACTCGGGAGAATTTATTTCCATTAATGCGACCCCATCTCCCCTTTTAAGACCTAATTTGGATAAACCATTTCCTAAACGATTAGAAAGTAAGTGAAAGTCCTTATAACTATATTTCTCATCTATGCCCTTATCGAAATCTCTTATGTACGTCATGATTACTTTATCTCCTGCTACGTTCGCCTTATGCTTAACAAATTCTCCTAAAAGAGTATTTCTTGATAATTTGAATTTTTCAGTTGTTTCCATCTTTTTAACCTAAATTTTGATATTTCAAACATAAAATTAGTATCTAATTGTAATTATTTGTTTGATTTAAAAATAATTAAAGCTTTCTTTCTCAATCAATAACATAGATAGAATAGGAAGTAAAATGAGAGAGTTAACAGTTATTTAAGAAATCTTAAAACCAACTATATCTTTCCTCGATACTTTTTACTAATTCTGATGTTAGGAGATTAAAGGCCTCACTAACATTAAGCCCAGTTTTTGAGGAGGTTATATAATATTTAAGGAAACTGTGTTTTTCCATTAGATTTAAAATCGCATCTTGAGTAATAATTATTTTATCTTCCAGGTCCGCTTTGGTGCCAACTAAAACCATAGGGATGTTTTTGTTCTGAGATTGCACGATTTCTACCCAATCGTCAACTCTTGTTAAAGATCTTGGACTTTTGGTTAAATCAAACAACACTAAGGCCCCTTTAGCCCCCATTACAAAATTTTGAACAAGGAATTGAAAACGTTCTTGTCCAGAAAAATCCCAGATTTGGAGTGCACAAGAAGAACCGGAGTCAAAAATTAAGTTTTTTCTGAAAATTTCTACGCCTATAGTCATTTTAGTATTGAAGCTAAATCTATCTTCTACATATCGATAAAGTAAAGTTGTTTTCCCAACTCCACCATCACCCGCAACGACTATTTTAAACGTAGTTTTACTTGGCAATTAAGATGGCCTTCTTATTATTTTATTTATTTTTTCATTATTTTTAGTTCTTTTTCACTCTCAAAAAGTAAATCCAAATGCGCAAAAGCCATTTCATTCGAGATTTTTTTTTCCTTTAATTTACTTGCAATCTCATTCATTAAATATCGTGGTAGAAAATATTGCATCTCAAGATCATATAATAGGGAGCAGTATTTTTCACCATTTATGTTAAAAATATAAAAAATATCACTAATAAATGATTCAGCTAACATATCTGTATCAAGTGATGATCCTACTTCATTCATAGATATCGGTCCATTGCCTAATAAAGACATAATTTCTTTATATTCTTTAGAAGTTAATATTTGTAAACACTGTCTTACGGTTAATATTGTTTGATCTTGACTTGAAATAATCTTTTCTTTAAAGCCTTGTAAAAGCTCCCTTACTTTAGTCAAGTAGGAATCTTTGATCGAGCTATATTTTGGATTCTTGGAGATTAAATCAAAAGTCTGCTTATGTAGGGCTTTAAAAATAATAAAATCTTTTACTAAAAAATAACATTCAAAAAACGTTTCATGTAACCACCGAGATTTGACAAGATTTGTTTTTATTAGTGGTAAAACTATCAATTGAAAATTTTTTTGGTCAAATTCTGGAAATTTTTTTAATGCTTCAATTAATTCATCAGACTTCATTGGTCCCTCAGATAATGTTTTTAGGATCTCAGTACGTATTGGTTCATTATAAATAGATCCCAATGCTTCATATTCTGTCATATGAATAAGAGATGAGAATTCTTTTGCCTGTTTTTTAGCCGTTAATAAATCTGTGTAGACCGCTTCATCCCTTACTGATAAATTTGCATCTAAAAACAGCATTATCGCATGTTCAGGTTTCCCATGGATAAATATATATTCAAAGGGAAAATACTTCTTCTCATCTACAATGTTTACGGGAATTTCTAAATTTAAAGTACGTTTACAAAGTGAACAATATGCCATAATCTTCTTAGTTTTTACCACAGTCCTCACCTACCCTTTCTCTTTAAATTAAAATTGAAGATCTTAATCTTACCGTTAAAGAGAGTTTTAGAACCTGAATATTTTTCATTAAGAAGATTCTTGATAATACCAGCTCTGCTTGGCTCGTTAATTTTATCAAACTTTTGCTTTTCTAATCTTCTTTTTACGGTTCTGATTTTCCTTTGAAATTTACTCAACCCTAGATACCTTTTATTAATAAAAATCCCTACTATTACCAATGCTGCTACTGAAACTATACTAATAATCGAAATTGTGAGAATAGTCCCAAATATAGAAGTATAAACAACTATTGTAATACTTTCTTCCTCCCCATAGGGATTTGAGACTGTAATTGTAATTTGGTGATAAGCTCTAAATGTATTTAAATTTAAAGCGTCTAAATCTAATTGATAGGAACCATCTAAAATGGGATTTAAAGAGTGCGATATTCCATTATATTCATAGGAAACATTAAATCCGGTTAGAATACTATCATGACTTTTATCAAAAATTGTAAAATCAACCTTATTATTCTGTCCTTGCTCTAAAGTAAATGTAGTTGAGGATATTTGGATTTCAATTTCCAAGGGAAAAATAGTGATAATCAAATCTCGTAATTGAGGCTCAGAATTTTGACCAGTTGCTAGAATTTGAATTAAGTGACTTTTCGTCTCCAAATTTTGGGTATTAATGGTGCAATAGAACCTCAGACCATCCCAATGAAAAGTACCATTAATATCTCCTATTAGATATAATGAGCTATTAAGTAAGTTTTGGCCATCTGATGTATATAAACAGGAGATGTTTAACTTATCTCCTTTTATGATTTCAATAGGTTCCGAATTCAGTAATATTAATTGAGTTTCGGCAGGGATAATCATAACATACACCACAGTAAACGCGGTTTCGTAAGCTTCTTGATTTAATTCAATATAAATTGTATAAAGATCAGTTGTTAAGCCAGTGGTATTAAATGAAATTAGAAATCCATTAGGATTTGGACTGCAATTGTAAGTGGATGGCCAAGTTATGCTAACATTTGCGCCCTGAATCAGTTCCTCCGAACTTTCTATCGTATAATTGAGTTCTAAGCTAAATTCTTTGTCGGGGTAGACTTGAAAAATGGATTGATTTACAATAGCAACAGTTGGAATAGGATCAATTCTCAATATAAGAGAATCCATTGTATTTCCATAGTCAGTTTTGTTAGCCATGAAAGTGATAGTATAAAATTCTGGTATCCCAGAAGCAGGAAGATTAAACGTAGATAAATTAAATACCCACGTACCGTTATTGAAGTCGATAATAGTGTAATTGTTTTGCCAGTTTAGTGAAATGTTGGCAGACGACAAATAGTTTCCAGTTATATATCCCGTAACATTAACTTGAACATTGATAAAACTATTTGCTTCGGCGATAAGAATAGTTCGAGGTAATTGAAGAGCTAAGGGCTCTGCAATAATTTTAATTTGTATCAAGTTTATAGCTGTTTGGTTTTGATAATAAATCTTTGATGCATTGAAAGAGATATAATAATCTCCTAAACCTAATGAACTTGTGTCAAGATCAATATAATAAATTCCGGAACCTAAATATGCCCCAATTCCTTCACCTCCATAAGTAGTATTATAAGTAACCTCAGCAAAATCGATAAATTTGTTAACATCACGATCAGTGAAATTTACTTTTGCTAATATTGGATCTCCTGCTATCGCTTCAAAATACGAATCCACTGCCTTCAGATTGGTATGATGCCAGATAATAAACTCGGTTTTTTTAAAACCTACTTTATCTCTTGTAATATAAGAAGCGTTATTAGTCCATACTACTAAGACTTCATATTCTCCAACTTCCATACTGTGATCAACAGAATAATTACCAAAAACAGTAGTTTGGGAAGTAGGTACTGATTGATCTAAGAAAATTGACCCATTCGGGTATTTAATCGTACAATTGATGGTCGTGTCAGCTAAATTAAGAGTGTTATTTAATATAGCTTGGATCTGAAATGTATCACCATAAGTTAAACTGGCACTTTCTTCAAAAGAGGTTCCATTCCAGACCGCAACACTACAATTTGTGAGATAATTCACACTCATGGCTTCAATTTTCCATATTCCTTGAGTTATGATATCTGAAGGGAGTATTACTATGTTCGATCCTAAGTCTGTACCTAAACAATTCCCAATTTGATCAGTCCCAAAACCATCATAAATACGTGTTATATCCCAATCGATTGGTTTCTCAACTTCTATCCTATTAGTTTGATACACAAATGGAGATAAAATAAATAATTCGGTTTCCCAGTTAATTTGTGAATTAGTCGAATAAAGACT
>JAEOTL010000155.1 GCA_016839845.1 Promethearchaeota archaeon | reverse complement strand
CATAGGCAGCGACATTCACAATATTTTTTAACTCATTGGGATCTTCTTTAAGATCGTACAATTCAACCGGTTCCCGAGTTATAGGATTAATAGCCATTTTATATCTTCCATTAAAAACCATGCTAAAGCCATAAACCTCACTAAATATTGCTTCTTTTCCTTTTTGGGCCTCAATATCATCAGGACCACTTAAAACTTGAGGAATAAGTGACCGACTATCACTTCCAGGAAGGGCTTCAGCCTGTGCAATATCTATCAGAGATGCTGCTATATCTAGATGATCTGTTAATCCTTTACACTGCCAACCTTGAACATGGCCTGGTGGTCTTATAATTAGAGGAACACGTATTGCTCCTTCATAAAATACCACTTTATGACTCATAAAGTGATCACCAAGCATTTCTCCATGGTCAGAATTATAAATAATCCACGTGTTATCTAATAAACTCTTCTCTTCAAGTGCTTTTACAATTCTCCCAATATACTCATCAATTAATGTAATCTTAGCATAATAATAGGTTTGCAAAGTTTGTTTTTGTATGGGAGTCATACCTTTAAGCCCACTCCAACGCAATACCCCTCTCACTAATCTAGCTATAGGTCTTTCTGGCCAATCCATTATTCCTATTGGCATTTCTTCAGGTTTGTACATATCTCTATATTCTTGAGGAGAATCAAAGGGATTATGAGGCCCAGGAAATAGAACTTGTAAGTAAAATGGTTTATCACCATTATAATTTTGAATCCATTCCATCGCAGTGCGTCCAGTATAGCTATCTAAATGTGCTTCAGTGGGTAGAGGGCAAGGTGGATCATCCCAGGGCTTTCCAGTCCCTCTAGCTGAAGGTATAGCATGATTCATAAGGTAATCTCTATGGGTTTTCAATAATCCCTTTTCTTTAAGATAATCAGTATAAGAACAATCATGTCTGAAAGTTGCTAAAGGTCCCGTTAATTCATGGATGTCTTCAAAACCCCAATTTTTCAAGATATCAATATTGTCTCTAGTATCTTTCCAACCTGCCCCATGAAGATAAAGATGAGTTTTGCCAATAACAGCGGTATGATATCCCGCATCCCGAATGTTTCTGACATGACTTGGGCCTAGGGGATCTGCCGCATTATTATTATTCCAGATGCCATGTTCACAAACATACTGACCTGTCATCATCGAAGCCCTTGCAGGCATACAAACTGGTGAATTCGTGTAAGATCTAGTAAAGACAACACCTTCAGACGCTAATTTATCTAAGTTAGGTGTAATTACTGCAGGATGACCAACGCATCCCAAAGCATCACCGCGGTGCTGATCAGAAAAAATATAGATTATATTTGGTTTTGATGTCATGATTAAAAAATTAATTCATTAATTTAATTAGTTTTCTTTTTCAATTTCTTTTTCGATTTGTCTACTAAGCCCATTAACATTCATGTTTTTTAACTTCTCTTTATCTAAACGTTTGAGCAACTTTGTAAAATGATTATCTAGCAATTCCTGACGTACAGTTTCAAGTGTGGGATCTCGTACTAAGTTTAGGAGTTCATTAGGATTATCCTCAAGATCATATAATTCAACAGGTTTTTGAGTTCTTGGATCAATAGCCATTTTATATCGTTCATTACAAACCATTGAGAATCCATAAACCTCACTAAAGATAACTTCTTTTCCTATTTGAGCTTCAGGGTTATTGGGACCGTTTAAAATCTGAGGAATAAGAGATTTACCATCAGATCCAGATAAAGGATCAGCTTGTGCTATGTCAATTAAAGATACAGCTATATCAAGATGATCAGTTAATCCTTGGCACTGCCAACCTTTAATACCACCAGGGGGCCTAATAATTAAAGGAACACGTAGGGCCCCATCATAAAATACGATTTTATGGCTCATCATATGATCTCCCAGCATTTCACCATGATCTGAATTATAAATAATCCACGTATTATCTAGTAAACCTTTTTTCTCTAGAACTTCCATTATTCTTCCGATGTAATCATCAATCAAGGTAATCTTGGCATAATAGAAGGTTCGCAAAGTTTGTTTTTGTGCTGGTGTCATACCTTTAAGCCCACTCCAATGCAATACCATTCTCACATATCTAGCTACAGGTTTTTCTGGCCAATCCATTATTCCTATTGGCATTTCTTCAGGTTTGTACATATCTCTATATTCTTGAGGTGAATCAAATGGATCATGTGGTCCGGGAAATAGAATCTGAAGATAAAATGGTTTATCACCGCCATAATTTTCTATCCATTCCACCGCAGTACGTCCGGTATAACTATCTAAATGTGCTTCAGTAGGAAGTGGGCATGGAGGTTCCGTCCAGGGTTTAGCAGTACCTCGTGCCCAATTTATAGCATAATCAGCTATATATTCCCTATGTTTCTTTAGCAACCCCTTCTCTTTAAGATAATCCGTATAAGGGGAATCATGTCTTCCTGTAGCGAGGGGTCCTGTCAACTCATGAATATCTACAAAACCCCAATCCTTTATCACTTGAATTTTTTCTCTAGTATCTTCCCACGTTGATGTTCTTCCTCCATGGCGATAAAGATGTGTTTTGCCAATAACAGCAGTATGATATCCGGCATCTCGAATATTTCGTACGTGACTTGGACATACTAAGGGATCTGCTTCATTATTATTTGTCCAGATACCATGTTCGCAAACATATTGACCGGTCATCATGGAAGCCCTCGCGGGCATACATAGTGGTGAATTCGTGTAACATCTAGTAAAGGTAACACCTTCAGACGCTAATTTATCTAAGTTAGGTGTAATTACTGCAGGATGACCAACACATCCCAAAGTATCACCGCGGTGCTGATCAGAAAAAATATAGATTATATTTGGCTTTTTTGTCATAATTGATTACATTTTTTCTATGTTTTAAAAATTCGAACAATGATCAAAATTAATATGTATCTTATTTAATCTTTGTCATAATCTTTGAATCTATTGAAATGAATATTTTGAACAAGGATCAAATATAAGTTAAAGGAAACATTCATATCATCAATAAGTGAAATAAAAAATAATTCTTATGAACTCTACAAACAAAAGTAACTCTTCTAAAATAACGCAAAAGAAAACTAAGAAAGTAGAATTAATTTTAGATGTTGCTCAAGAGTTACTTGAAAGTGAAGGAAGCTTTAAACTAACCTCAGAAGCATTAGCTAAAAAAATGAATATGTCATCAAGGGGTAATATATACCATTATTTTGAAAGTAAGAGAGAGCTATGGTTCGCTCTTAGGGTTCGATATCTGAATTCACTTAAAAATAAGTTTATTAGAATCAAAGAAAATCATAATGGTTCCAAAATTGACCTAATGCTTAAATTATCTGAATTTTTCTTGGAGTTCTGTAGTTCTAACCAAGAAATAGCTCGCTTTATGTTTTTATACCCACCCCCCAAATCGACAAAAATAGGACCTTATGAAGAATTGAACGTCACCTTTCCATTGATAGAATTTATACAAGAAATTGTGGAAGAAGCAATAAAACATGAGGAAATATATAATTATGACTCTTTAATGATAACAATTTTTCTATTTCAAATCAGTGTTGGAGCAGCGATGGTTGAAAATGCTATAAGTAGACTTCGCTCAGAGGGTAATTTTTCACTGAAGGAGGAAAAGATTGAAACAAGATATACGAATTTTATTGATGCTAATAGAGAATTCTATCAAAAACAACTTCGAAAATTTTTGACAATGATGAGAAAGTAAAAGAAAGAGTAGGGTAATCGTATTTAATCTTTCTGAGAATTTACTTATACCTGCTTCTTAAATATAAAATTTTATTAAATTAAAAAAAAAAAGAGATTTTTAATATTTCTTGTTTCACTTGATTTTTTTCTTGCGTATAATTACATAAATAATACCCATCATTGCTAAGGTTGAAAATGTTATAAGAATCGGGATTGTATATCCTGGTATTACATCTGCTGGATATATCCATTCATAACCCGTCTGTGTTATCCAGGCACCAGCCCCCCAATAACTTGCATGAACTTCCCATTCTTTAGAATGTGCTATTCCAACCAATGGTTGAATAGTAAAGAGCTGGGGGCAAATAATATTTTGCATCGTATATGCTAAAACATCATAGGCATCTTGTTTGGCGGTTCCATTATTAAGATAAATATCAAATAAGTAACCATCAATTGTGCTATTTGTTAGGAAAGGGAAGTTACGCGTTCTGGCTTGAAGTAAAGCCATTACATCAGCGGTCTTGTAGAATACCGATAGATAAGCCCATACATTAACTTCTGGTGTGGGAATACCAATAGCAAAGGAGCTCGCTGCTAAGATTTGAAGTACTCCAGCTTGAATATCGGGCCATATTCCCGCAGCATGATAAACAGTATCAAAATCACACCCAATTTGATGAGCAGCATCTTCCATATATCCGACCGTCTCTAAAAACCTATCATCATAGTGAAATTCTCCAGTCCATATAGGATTAGTCTCTCCAATAAGTATCCATTCTGAACTATTACTGCTTCCATCTAAACCTCTAGCTGAACATTCAGTTGGATAGGCAGCCAGAATTTTAGCTCGTGCTACTGCGAGATCATTGCCGGGGAGTGTGATACTAGGATTATAATACTCATTGCCCGCTCCCACTAAGCTCGATCGGACTGCTCGTCCTCCCTTCTCTGTGTTTATATAGGTATCATAATCAAATGAGTATGATAAGGCTTGTCGAATCGCTCGAGGTATACCATTTGGATTTCCAAAAACCTGCTTAATCGTTGGGAGAGGTCCAGGTATATCAAAATTTAAAACACCCGGACTTGTCCAATATGCTGATTCATTGACACAATTTAGCCAAATACCTGGGTGAGATCCCGCGTGAAGACCATTTTCCATATACTCATGATTAACTGAAGCTACTACTTGATCATAATCGAGAGGACTTGCGGGTACATCGGCTGCGATATCAAGCTCTCCACTCAGGAAGGCTAATTGTCTTGCTTGCTCTCCTTCTGCACCACGGGGATAGTAAAATATTTGGTATTCATCTACTTCAAATAATCCCATAGCTTGCATAGCTGTAGCATTCCACCAAGCATCATTTTTTATAACGGAACCTCCCCCGAGAGCGATGTCAGCGTGAGCCACAAATTTATAAGGTCCGGTACCTATCACGTGCTCGACCTCTGTACTACTGTAACCAGGTATTTCTTCTATGGTATAATTTGTAGCATATGCTTGCATCGAAATTATTCGATGCACTTGACCTGGTACGTCAGCAGTGAACGTAGCAAACGGTCTTGGATTCCAGGCATTCCATTCAATTCTTAATTTCAATGGATCAGCGGGATAAGTTACAACTCTTTTTATCCATGGAACATATCCATGCATGCCCTCACTTGCAACAGTATTTGTTAATCCTCCATAGGAGCATGGTGTTGCAGGAGTTATGGTTGAGAAGTTCCATTCTGATGTATAATAGGGTGCGAAATCTGCTGCTTTGAAAAAAATGTTACCCATATTTGCTTTAGGTGTTCCTGAACCAAAACCCCCATTGATCCAAATTGATCGGTTTATGTTCCACGCTGCAACTGTAGAGTTCCATGCTGAACCATCATGAAAAGTAACATTATCTCGTAAGGTAAGATTCATCGCTTTTACACCCCCACTGTGATCAACATCAGGAGTCCACCATTCAATCGTCCAATCAGTTGCTAGTTCAGGACCGACATCATCCCAATCTCCTTCCCATCCAGCAGGAATATAAAATAGGTTTTCTAAACAGTTAATTGCATAAAAAGCTCGGACAGTATTCGGTTGATAAGTTACGGGATCCCATTTAGATGGTTCAGTTCCTGCATAGGCTGATTTTAAAATAACATCGTCATCTTGACTAGTCTGAGGTGCCGCAATAACAGGGAAAATCGGTATTATTATTGTACTGAGTACTAAGATTATGTAGAAATTACGTAAATTTTTTTTCATTTTTAGTTCACTTGTTTCTGAAAAAATTTTTTTTTTTTGGATTAGATTATTAAATCATTAATTTGATTTTAATGATTATTTCCTATCTATGTTGTATTAATATTTAAACCTTGTTTAAAATTTATTAAGAAGTAAAGATAGATAATATTAACCGAATTTAAAATTAAGTATCATCAACTAGCTAAAACGGTAATATTTACCTTAATTTGGTAAAATTAGAGTATCTAGAAATAAAAGTTTTTATATAATTACCGACAGAAAAGATAATTACCTGAAAACAAAGTGATTAGTAACATGGCTCGTAAAGCTAAAAATATGGTGTTTTACCTCATTAAAAGAGTATTAGCTATCTTTCCAATGTTATTGGTAGTGTTGATAATTACATGGTTAATATCTCAAACTCTAGTTGAAGACGCTGTTTTGCAAAATATGGCTGGTTTTGTAGATCCACTTGTCGTCGAAGAAGAAAGAATAAGACTTGGATTAGATAAACCAGTGTTACTTAGACTAGTAATTTACTTAGCTAATTTTTTCAAGGGTGAGTGGGGTGAATCTTATACCATCCAACCAGGCATGCCTGTATTGAAGATAATTTCTATTATTCTACCCAGAACAATTGAACTAGTTATAATACCAACTGTTATTGTCCCTATCATAGCTGTCAAATTAGGAATTGTTTCAGCAAAACATAAGAATAAAACTGAAGATAACATAGTCAGAAGTGTAGCGATCATCGGGCGAGGTTTACCAGTTTTTTGGTTTGCAATAGTTCTACAATTACTCATTGGTTTTTCCTTTAGAGCATTTACTCAGGGTGAGTTTTTCATCCCTATTTTGAATACCAATTCTTCGGATTATCTTTTGGGTTATTATCCCGCTCCCGATGGTGCATTCAGGACAAACTTCCGTATTATTGACAGTTTTTTGTTCAATGATCAAGGATACCTTTTTGATACATTATTACATTTAGTACTTCCTATGGTTTGCATGACCATTGTATCACTCTCCTCAGTTACTCGTCAAACTAGATCAAGTATGTTAGAAGTGTTGGAACAAGATTATATAAGAACTGCTCGCGCAAAGGGAGTTCAGGAAAACACAGTTCTCAATAAACATGCCCTTCGAAATGCATTGATTCCAACGAGCAATTTCATCATTGGAGGTGTGGCAAGAAGATTGACTGGTTCTCTTCTAATTGAAACAAGCTTTAACTATACTGGTTTTGGTTATTGGATGGTTCAATCCATTAGAAGTGGGGATCTCGCGGTAATAAATGGACTTTTAGTATTTTCAAGCATAATTATACTCAGCGGTATCCTAGTTGCTGATATTATGTATACGATTATTGATCCTAGAATAACTTATAAATGAAATTATACTAAGGATGTGAATAATAATAACTCAAATTTCAATTGAAGAAACGAAAAATATTGATCCACATTTAAGATATCGTAAAAAAACTTTGGCTCAATGGCTAAAGTT
>JAEOTL010000500.1 GCA_016839845.1 Promethearchaeota archaeon | reverse complement strand
TTACAAATCCCGCTAACATCTTTTTCAATATTCAAGCTATTGTGAAAAACCTTATGAACTAATCCCTCATCTTCAGCTTTTCTCATAATTTGTTTTGCTTCTTCTTTTGATATTTCTTCAGCAAAACCGTGTGAGATTAGAAATTCAGCCGCTTTACCGACTGCAAAGCAATTTCTTTTTTCTTTTGTTGTTTCACAGGGATCATCAAGAAGATCTTTTTTATGTCTGCAATAACAAGCAGTCACTCCTATTGGATCACAATTATCGATAATTTTAGAGACTTCTTGCATAGGAAGAACGATTTCTTGACTTTCTTCAACTTCTTCTTCAACGGGAATAACTCTATCTGGTGAAGGCCCATTCCTAAACTCCTGGACCATCTGGTCATAATTAGTTTGAGTATCTTTGACGACTTGATCATATAGTTTTGAATATAGTTTGGCAAGGGTTTTCGCCTCCTCAGTAGTTTCACCTCGCATTAACGTGTATTCAATAACTCCCGGTATAAGAGGTGTTGGGCGATAAACCATAATACTCCCGCTTCTACTCATTGTCCCTGTAATAACTCCTATATTCATTAAATCCTCTAGCATCTGATTAAGTTGTTCCTCATCTAAATCTGACATATGCTTGATTTCATCGCTATTATAAGAACGTTTTTTAAATAAGGTAATGAACTTCGCTTGTTCTTCTGTTAATAAGGTTTGCATTATTTCGATTACTACATCACTTACTCTTATCGGTAGCTCCCCAGCTTTTATAAATTTTCGAGCCACTCTAATCCATAACTTATCTGACATTTTTACTCACTACCCCGTATCCTAATTTTTTTCTACTCTTGTTCTTTCTTTTTAAAATAGAAGTTTATGTGCTATTTTAAACGATTAAGTATTTTAGTAAATAATTATAATTAAACTTATTAGATTGAATATTCAAATTAAACCAAATCTGCGTGATTAAGACTTGTTCGATAAAAATTATTTGGAAAAAGTCAGACAAGAGAAAGAGAAATGGGAAAAGCTATATGAAAATCTGAAAGAACGCGATGTTAAATTTGTTACTGACTCAGAGATCCCAATTAAAAATCTTTATACTCCTTTAGATTTAAAAGATAAAGATTATATGAATGATATCAATTTTCCAGGAATGGCTCCTTATACTCGTGGTGTTTATCCGTCAATGTATAGAGGAAGATTATGGACTATGAGGCTATTCTCAGGTCACGGAACCCCCGAAGAAACAAACAAAAGATGGAAATTTCTTTATAAGAATGGTGAAACTGGATTTAGTGCTGCAGTTGATGCTTTAACATTTAATGGAATTGACCCAACTAATCCTGATGGAGCTCCAGAGGTTGGAACAAGCGGAGTTCCCTTGTATTGTATTGATTCATTATTTGCTCTTACAGAAGATATCCCGATAGACAAAATTAGCGTAGCATTAGTGGTTGAACCATTTACTTCTGCTCCAGTATGTGCAATGTATTTCAATATGGCGAAAATGCGGGGATATGATATTAGTCAACTGATGGGAACTACTCAAAATGATATATTGACAATGACAGTTGGATATATTCCTTATAAAAACTGTCCCCCTAATCATATCCTTCGATTAGCCTGTGATTTCATTGAATGGACGGTACCCATGAAAAATGTTCCAAGATGGCATCCTATTAATTTTACAGGTTATAATTACCGTGAAGGCGGAATTGATGCTGTACAAGAACTTGGGTTTGTTTTTGCCAGCGCGTGTTCTCATATTGACAATATCATTGAACGTGGTTGGAAAGTTGATGATTTCGTAGGAAGACTAGCCTTTCATTTAGCAGCCCATAAGGATTTCTTTGAAGAAATCGCAAAGTTTAGGGCAGCCCGAAGAATTTGGTATAAATTAATGCAAAAGTATGACGTAAAGGATCCTAAGAATTTCGGGTTTCGATTCCATGTTCAGACAGCAGGTTCTTCATTAACAGCTCAATTACCTAAAGTAAATATAGTAAGGACAGCAATCCAAGCTTTAGAGGCGAATTTAGGAGGTTGTCAGTCATTACACACTAATTCTTATGATGAAGCAATTTGTTTACCATCTGAAGAGGCAGCTTTAGTTGCTTTAAGAACGCAACAAGTTATTTCCGAGGAATCTCGAATACATAATACCATAGATCCGCTAGCTGGTTCGTATTTTGTTGAGTGGCTCACTGACGAAATTGAGGAGAGAGTGTGGAAATATATGGATAAGATTCAGAAAGTAGGCTCCATAGATAAAGCCCTCTCAACTGGATTTCTATACAAAGAGATGCGGGATGCGTTTCATAAAAGAAGGATAAGAATTGAAAGTAAAGACGAAATAATGCTTGGGGTTAATAAATACGAAGTTCCTTACGATGATGTAACTGATGTGTTTAGAACTAATAAGGAAGCCATTGATATAGAAGTTGATAGGATCAATAAACTAAAAGCACGAAGAGACAATGCTAAATTAGAAAAAATCTTGGATAAATTGCGAGACGTTTGCGAAAAGGAAGAAAATGTGATGCCTATCATTATGGAAGCTACAAAAGAAGGAGCAACTGTAGGGGAAATCTGTGATATTTATCGAGAAATATGGGGTATTTGGGAGCCTCCGTTAGCAATATAAATTGAAATGGTGATATTATTATGAGTGAAAAGAAAATAAGAGTACTAATGTCAAAACCAGGCATTGACGGGCATTGGCGTGGAGGGATTGTCGTTTCAAGAGCAATTAGAGATGCAGGAATGGAACTTATATTTGGGGGCTTTCAAAACGTGCAACAGATTGTCGAAGCAGCAATTCAAGAAGATGTTGATGTTATTGGATTGAGTATCCATTCTGGGGCCCATTTTGCATATACTCAAGAAGTTATAGATCTCTTAAAGGAACGAGAAGTATTGGATAATATCATGATTTTATTAGGTGGTGTGATCCCTGCAAAAGATTTTCCAAAGTTAAAGGAAATGGGCGTTGCGAATGTGTATGGACCTGGATCTATGGTTTCTGATATTGTTAAATTTATTAGGGAGAATGTAAAATAATAGTTTTGCCTAGCATGTGGTCACTATGAAATGGTATGCAATTCCATCAATTTTGACGAAAACAAGAATATTGACGAATTAATGGATAAAATAATTCAGCGAAACGAAAAAATCGTAGATATCTCTGGTTGAGTCCCAATTCGTAAATTATTTCTATTTTGAGAGGATAAGAAAATGCATGAATATTCAGTGGTAAGCCAGATTTTTAAAAAATGTCTTGAAGTCGCAAGACAGAATAATGCCAGCAGAATTAGTGAAATCAATCTTGAAGTGGGAGATTTTGCCTTAATTGTTGAAATCTATGCTCAACATGCCTTTGACAGTTTGAAAAAAGGCACTATCGCTGAAAATGCAAAACTCAATATTAAGCGAACACCTGGAGTGCTTCATTGCAATTCATGTCAGAAAAATTCAGAGATATGGTTTAATTTAGAAAAGGAAAAAGCTGCAAATGAAGGAAGATTGGAGGAATATGAACAGTATGAAAAAGCTGTTGCTGAAAAATTGATCCTTAAAGCCAATCCTAACTTAGGTAGAAATGTGTTTCATTGCCGAAAATGTGACAGTTCCAATACTACTCTAATTAAAGGAAAAGGAATCACAATAAGAGATCTTAGAACTTAAATCAAATTTATTGAAATTCAATAGTCGGTGAGATTTTGTTTTCTCTCATTTTTTTCACTAATGTTTCTGTATTAGAATAGTAAGATATTTAGATATTTTAAAATATTTCGGATGGCTTGTATTCGTTCCTATCCTTTTTTTCTAAGAAATTTTCATTGAATTCAGACGCTGAATTTACCTATTCCATTAATTCTATGTCATCACACGAAATTTATAGGTTTCCTTTTTTAATTAGACTCCCTTTTTCTCTTTTTCTTCCTGTTGAGCCCACCACTTCTGTAGTTCATAGACAATATTGGTACCCACACCAATGATAAAGAGCAAGATTCCCAATATTAACAAGAATTGTTGCAATTTCTTTTCTACGGGTGTAGAAACAAAAAATTGGAATAATAATTTTAAATACCAATCAACTCTTTTTATTTATACTCCACAAATTAATAATATACTATGCCTATTACTCCAAAAAAATACCTATTATTAGATTCTCGTGTAATTAAACACTCCGAAAATTGTAAGCTAACACTTGGGAAAGTTACTAAAAACAAAAATAATCCTCTTTTTACCGAAGATAAACTTTGGGAGCCCAGATTTGATAATTTATATGCAAATATTATTTTTGATACAATAAATAATCAAGCATATTATCGATGTTGGTATAGTCCTTTTATTGTTGATTATGCAACGAGTAAAACAAAGAACAAAAAGAAGAAACCTGGGAGTTATATTAAAAGATTACGGGAAATGTATGTCAAGTATGGTAGTAAAAAAAGTCGAGAAATGGGTATTTGTTATGCAATCTCAAAAGATGGAATTGATTGGGAGAAACCAAGTTTAAACATTGTTGAATTCAATGATAGTAAAGATAACAATATAATTTTAAGGAATAATCACGGTGCGGGGTTATTTAAAGATGATTTCACAGAAGAATCCAATGAGAGATATAAATTGATCTTAGCGGACGATAATGAAAGAAGGATGTTCATTTGTACCTCAAATGATGGATTAAAATGGTCAATCCCTCAAGTTTGTCCTAATATTGAAAAAGTAAGTGAAGACACAAAAAACCTAAGAATTAAATGGAATGGGGATACTCATAATAATGCGATTTGGGCTCCAACAATAGAAAAATACGTTTTAATTACTCGAATGTGGAAACAAACAAAGGTTAACAATGGAAAAAGTATAGGAATACGACTTGTTGGGCGAAGTGAAAGTTTGGATTATAAAACATGGACACTTACAGAACCTATTTTTGAAGGAAATGAAGTTCATTTACAGATTTACTCAATGCCAATTTTTGAATATTATGGGATTTATCTCGGACTACCTGCGATTTTTAATATAAAAACAGATACTGTACAAACAGAATTAGCTTGGAGTCCTGATACTATTAAATGGTATAGAATATGTCCTGGGACAGCATTAATCCCAAATAGTGAAACAAGAGGGGATATTGATTGGGGTTGTATCTACGCCGCAAAATCTCCCATTATCTTAAATAATGAAATTCGGTTATATTATTTAGGAAGTGATGGACCTCACACAGATTGGAGAAAAGGATATTTTTGTTTAGCTACATTGCGCCCAGATGGATTTGCTGGTTATAAATCCGTAGACGATACGTTGGAATCCAGCATTATTACAGTACCCATTCCATGGAATGGTTATGATTTAGGACTTTCTGCTGATATAGATGAGGGAGGGTATGTTAAGGCTACTGTTCTAAATGAAAATAATAACATATTAGGAAATGGTGTAATTGAGAAAACTTGCATGGGTGAAAAACTAAAACTCACGATGAAAGACCAAAATTCAATCAGTTTAAATACTGAAGTTAATTTTAAATTCTATTTAAGAAATGCAATACTCTATTCTTTCTCAATTTGAAAATTCAGGTATTATAACATGATAAAATTAAAGGCAATAATGATATTTTTTATTTGAATTCATAATCAAGGCTCGAGGGACATTGAATTTTTTAATATTTCAAAGAAATTTTCATTGAACTCAGACACTGAATTTACCTTTCCATTCCAATTTCACAGAAAATTGAGACAAAATTTAAAAAGACTCGAACCTTGTGTCTCTTAAAACGGAGGAAAATACAAATGAGCCAAAAATCAAAACCAATCCAAAATAAGTACACCTATAAATATATATCGGTTCAGGCCACCAAGGTTCTGAATAATCAATTGTACGACCAATCTTACCTTTAAAAAATTCTTTCTCTGTCATTTTAATCAATTTAAATTAAACTTTAATGATATAATTTTTTATGTTCGGGATCCAAATTATCAAAAGCTTTTTTTGCTTCTACGGGGGGAAGAACCACGATTGATCCATCTTCCTTCTGAACTACGCAGCCAGAATTTTTAAGTAAACGG
>JAEOTL010000088.1 GCA_016839845.1 Promethearchaeota archaeon | reverse complement strand
GACTTCGCTACAGTCATTTCAATAAGATCTATTGCTTTTTCAGTTGCGAGCTCCTTTTCTGTCATATGAACCCATGAACATTGATCGCGAATATTTGCCATTTCAAATAGATATTTATTCAATCCTGCTTCTTGACATGTTTCTTGGAATAAAGATTCATGTGTTCTTGGTGTGCAGGATGCCACAATAAATCGATTTAAATTAAATTCATCAATAACTTCTTTAATCTGTTGTTGAGAATCACTAGAACAGGAATATAAATTATCTTCACAATAAGCTACATTTGGTAATGATTTTATGTGTTCTACTACTTGAGGAACATCGATATATTTACCAATGTTGATTCCGCAATGGCAGATAAGCACACCGATTCTTGGTTCTTCTGTTAAATCAACTTCTTTTTCAGGTATCTCAAATACTTTTTCTTTTATTTGGGTATATCTTGCGGAGCTAAGTAAAGCAGCTACTTGAGAAGCGACCCCACTGGCATCCGCTACAGTTTCTGGTATATCCATTGGACCTTGACAAAATCCAGCTAAAAAAACACCGTTTTTTGAAGAAATTGATTTAGTAAAATGATTTTGTTCCTTAAAGAAACTATAATCATCAATGTCAATATCTAAAATCTGTGCTAATTCTTTAGTTCCACTTGAGGGGATTAGTGGTGTAGCTAATACAACCATACTTGCTTGAAATTCGTTAAGTAGTCCAGATTGTAGGTCTTCATAACGAATAATTAAATCCTTTGTTTCTGGATCT
The DNA here is from genome assembly GCA_016839845.1 of Promethearchaeota archaeon. The sequence continues at coordinate 3,752 of JAEOTL010000088.1, read as the reverse complement.
TCTATAATTTTACTAATTTTAGAATGAAAATATTGTACTCCATATTCTTCTTGAGCTTTTTCAGTAAATTCATAAAAATTTTTGCCATAAGCCCTAATATCATGTCTAAACACATAGCATTTAGTATGTTCTGAGTGTTCCTTAGTTATTATCGCTTCTTTTGCCGCATACATGCAACAAACGCTGGAACAATAAGGAACTCTTTCGTGGAGGTCTCTTGAACCTGCACATTGGATAAAGACTATTGTGTCAGGTTCTTGTTCATCGCTTGGACGCACAACATGTCCCCCATAGGGTCCGGAAGCACATAAAATTCTTTCATACTCAAGGGCAGTCACCACATTTGCATGACGAATACCCCATCTTGAAGATAAATTTTCTCTAGTCATGTCAAAACCAGTTGCTACAACAATCGCTCCTACATCTATTTCAATATCTTGAGGTTTTTGTTCAAAATCTATTGCTTCCGCTTCACATACTTTCTGACATACCCCACACACATCCCTTGTTAGTTTTAAGCACATTTCAGAATCAATTAAATAAATTGGAGGAACTGCCTGAGGGAAAGGGATATAAATAGATTTTCTTTTACCTAAATTCATATCAAAAAGATTAGGTGCTTCTATTTTTGGGCACTTAGACGCACAATCTCCACAACCTTTACATTTCGTTTCATCAATATATCGAGGTTTTTTCAGGACTTTTACTTTAAATTCTCCTAGTTTTCCTTTGATTTCTTTAACCTCATGGTATGTCATTAATTCTATATTAGGATTTCTTAATACTTCAACCATTTTGGGAGCCAAAATACATAAACTACAGTCTAAAGTAGGAAACGTTTTATCGAGCTGAGCCATTCTACCCCCAATTGAAGGAGTTTTTTCTACTAGATATACTTTAAAACCCATTTCTGTCAAATCTAAAGATGCTTGAATTCCAGCAATCCCCCCTCCAATAACTAAAACAGATCCTTCCACAATTATTTTCCCTCCGTACTTTTATCAGAATCTATTAATTCTATCATATCTACTAAAAATTCTGAGAAATCTAAAATTTCAACTGAAGAGAAGTCTTCATAATCTTTTTTTAAGCAATTCAAATGATTACGGCACTTTGGACATGAAGTAATCATCTTTGTTCCGACAGCTTTAGCTTCTGAAAGGCGCTTATACCGTAAGGCTTTAGATCGCTCATTACAGTTCATCCAGGAATTAACTCCACAACAATATGATCTTTCTCTATTATGTTCCATTTCCTTGAAATCATAACCGATTTTTTTCAAATGTTGAAAGATTTCCCGGACTTCTTCTATAATTTTGTTCTCTTTTGGTAAAAATCGACTTAATCTACAAGGATCGTGATAAGTAAAAGGTATGGTCCCATTGGATTTATCTGGATTTTTGAAACAGATCTTCCCTTGCTTCCAATTATCAAAAACATATTCAATTATGTGTTTGATTTCAAACTTTGTACTAAAATCTTCAAATAAATTTGGATAATCAACTTTAAAGGTTCTATAACATTCAGCACAAGCTGTTATAATTGTTGAAATTCCTGCTTTTTCAAATTTATCTACATTTTTTTTCGCTAATTCAATAAAAACTTCGAGTTTTCCTTGCCCCCAATATAAATCATGACCACAACAGATCTCATCCTTTAGAACTACTATTGGTTCTGCTTCTAATTGACAAATTATCTTTAGTGTACTTTCTGCTATAGAATCTAAATTCTCAAATTCAAAACTAAAAAAAGGTAAACATCCTACATAATACAAAATATTTCCTTGTTCTGAAATCTTGCATTCTTCTGGAATCCAATCTAAAGGTCTTTCTATATCAATATTATTTTGACTCATTAATTCAGACATCATAGGATAAAGCCCTTTATGAGCTATTGTGCGATCAAGGTTGTGAATCTCTTTCATACGCATTTTATATCTTGCCATCCTTACGATATCAGCAAAATTAATATCTTTAGGGCACATCTGTAGACAACTATTACACATTAAACAATCCCATAATACCCCACTATTGATTACATCATCTTCAAAACCCTCTAATATCATTTGAATAATTCTACTTGGAGTAAACTTTTGAACTTTACTAATCTGACATACACCAGAACAACGAGCACATTGATAACATCTTTTCAATAAGCTACTTATATCTGGTTCGTAAACTTTGCTTAATAATGAATCTAGTTCTTTACCTTTTGGTTGATCTTTCTTAGATATTTCAAATTCTGTTATTCAATTCACTTCCTTACTGTAAATTATGCATAAATTCTATTTTGCGATTAACCTTTGACTTAGAAAATTGAGTTATTTGCTCTTTCATATTATTTTTTGTATTTGTATCAATTTCTAAAGATTTGATGATGTTTTTATCTAGCATTTTATGAAATAGTTGTTTGCCTTTTTCAGTGCGAGGTAATACTGTAGTATATTTATCTGGAGAACCAATTCCTCCAAATGAAATATCAGAATATATATTTGTAAAGTCATTACAAGAACGACAAGCAGGTCGTATGTAATTCTTTAATTGATCAAAGGGAATCTTGATAATTTTCTCTCCAGAATTCTCATCTTCAATTTTTAAAATTAAAGCCTCCTTTATGTTGATCTTTTTAATATTTTCAAATTTGATTTTAAAATCATTTTCAAATTTCTCTCTTTGAGATTTCTCAAAAAGGAAATTATGATAACAAAATAATCCCAAGCATATTTCTATATATTCTGCTGGGGTGACACCCAAATTTTGCATACACCTTATTGTATAGATTTGGCATGGAGTACCTACTATTGCTAGTTTTTTAAATTTAAAATGATTTAATTTTACAATAGAACGAGTATAGGTACAAAACCTTTGTATTTCGTCTAACTGTGAAGTGATTTCTAGTTTTGTTCCAGATGCTTTAATTAATTCATCTTTATTATCTGCAAACATAGACTCCCTAGAAAAGGGAGCATCGAATTTAGCTACAATCGCTCCATCAACTATTTTATTTTCTAAAAGGTAATTTATTATTGTATTTACTACACCTCCATCGGTCCCATATTTTAAAAATTCAGGATCATTAGTTTGGCAAGAATAAACCTTATCTATTTGGCCGAGAGGCATAGAGCTAAAATCTGTAAATTTATAAGTTTTATTAAGATCATCATCCAAAATATGTGTTTGTGGGCAAAGATAATAACATATACCACATTCAAGGCAATCATCCTTATTTATGTATTCTGGAGGGGAAAAAGGCTCTTTAAAGCCTATTACATTTTCAAACGTCGCAGAACAGAAGGATGTGCATCCCCCACATTCTTGGCAGATCCCTTTTTCATGAACTTCTTTAATTAAATCCTGAAATGTTTTTGAACTCATAATTTTATTTTATTTTTTTTCCAATTCGATTGGTTTACAATTCTTTCTTTTGGTACCAGCAATCCTTTCTAATAAGGGTTGTCCTGGTTTAACATCTTTTAAACTTTTAGATTCTATCAATCCCGCTTTAACTGCTTCTTTATAGATTTTATCACCTTTCTCATTTCTCGTAATTACTGTAGACCACCCACTAGGGGACCCGATTGAACCTACAGAAATATCAGCACAATCAGCTGTTAAATCTTCACAAAAATGACAATTATGACGAGCATACGATTTAACCTCTTTTAGCGGTACCTTCAAATCCTCGCCTGAATCTAAATATATTATGAATTTACCTCCACTAATGTCCATCTTTGTTACTTTATTAAAATCTTG
>JAEOTL010000499.1 GCA_016839845.1 Promethearchaeota archaeon | reverse complement strand
GGGGTTGAACTTACCAAAAATGGTAAGGATATTGTAAATCAGTTTATAAATCCACTTTATGAAGAGAATGTTTCAGAAAAAAATGAACGTATAAAAGAAAAAAATAGAAATAATAAAAAGGAGGATGAATAAGTTTGAAAAATGAAAATATCCAAATTGTAAAATCAATATTTGAAAATCCATTAAGTTTTCTTAAGTTAGATACTCCTCAAGTTTATAAGAACATGACAGTTATCCCTATCATTATTCAAGACGATAAATTTATTGATTTCATTAGTATTAAAGAAGCTGAAGAATTAGAATTAATAGAAATAGTCGAAACTGACAGCGTTGGTCAATTAGAAGTCATTAATAACAGTAATAAGCAAATTCTAATTCCCTTTGGAATGACAGTTCACGGAGGAAAACAAGATAGAACTGTATGGGAACCAATTTTGATCCCTGTAGGGGGAAAACAAAGTATTGTTAGTGAAAATCCTGGACCTGTTAAAGATGTTAAACAAAAATATACAATCCCTGCTAAATGCGTAGAACAATCAAGATGGAGTTATAAGAAAGGTCGAGGATTCAAATCTTCTAATACCCGCCTTCACCCGAATGTTGCGTATGAAGCAATCTCCGCAGCAGGTCAAGGTGCAGTATGGGATGAAATCCAATCACATAGAGCCGAAATGAATTACGCACTTTCTGTCGCACCTACTCAAAGTTATCTTGAAATGACACAGGAATCTGAAAAGGAAACTGGAAAATTTGTCAACCATTTTAAGAATGTTGAAAATCAGTGTGGAATTGCTGTGTTTATTAATGGAGGATTTATTGGTATCGAGTTTTATGCGAACTCAGAAGTATGGAAGACTATGAGCGAAGATATTCTCAAAGCTTTCTCCATTGAGGCACTAAGGTTTAAAGATAAACCACAACGTAAAGTAGTTGAATATCATGAAGAACTAATTAAGATTTTGAATAGATTGAATTTCAATTTCTCTTCTAGAGGAGGGGTAGCACTTGGAAATGTAGTAGAATTCAATTCTAATGATGGTAAATGGCGAGGAATTACCTTGGTTCATGAGAAAGCTATCGCTCAGTTTTATTTAGTTTCAAAGAGAGGAGGACATCAAGGGAGTACTAGGTCAAATATACAGTTTCAGACTGTTATTGATCAAAGATATCAAATTTAGATAAGTAATAATATAAATATTTTTTTTTTCTTTATTTTTAGATTATTTTTAAAATTTTTATTTTCTTAAATTCAATCTATAACATATCAAAAGAATTTAAAAAATTAGAGTCCTAAGACGCAATTATGAATGATTGGAAAAAAGAATATGAGAATAAAGTTGTTGCAGTTGAAAAAGCAATTAAAGTTATAAAATCCGGAAATAGAGTAGTGGTAGGACACGCTGCTGGTGAACCAATAGTTTTATTAGATGAATTAGTAAATCAAAATGAACGACTTAACAACGTAGAAATAGTCCATATGGTACCATTACGAGAATGTAAGTATTGTTTACCAGGGATGGAAAAACATTTTCGGCATAATTCTATGTTTGCAGGCGCGGGAACTCGTATACCAATTCAAGAAGGTCGAGCGGACTATACACCTGTATTTTTTTCTGAAATTCCTCGCCTTTTCAAGGATAATATTTTACCTGTTGATGTTGCGTTAATTCAACTTTCTCCCCCTGATGAAAATGGGTATTTAAGTTACGGAATCTCAGTCGATTATACCATGGCTGCTGCAGAATCAGCAAAAATAGTAATAGCTGAAGTAAATAAGCAAATGCCCCGAACAAGAGGATCTAAAATCCATTTTTCAGAGATTAATTACATTGTAGAGACTAACAGAGGTTTACTAGAAATTCCTTTACCTCAAATAACTGAAGTTGAAAAGAAAATTGGGCATTATATTGCTTCTTTAGTTCCTGATAAAGCTAATCTTCAATTAGGTATAGGAGCAATCCCAGACGCAGTATTAAACTTTTTAATTGATAAAAAAGATTTAGGAATTCATTCAGAAATGTTTTCTGATGGTGTAGTTGATCTTTATGAAAGAGGAATAATCACTAATAATTATAATAATCTTAATCCGGGTAAATTTACAGCAACCTTCTTAATGGGCACAAGACGCCTTTACGATTTCGCAGATGATAACCCTGACGTTGAAATGCGCTCGGTTGATTATACAAATAATATTACTGTTGCAGGTCGAATTAATAATCTAATTTCAATTAATTCAGCAATACAAGTTGATTTATATGGTCAAGTTTGTGCAGATACCTTAGGATATCAACAATATTCTGGTGTAGGAGGACAAGTTGATTTCGTGAGAGCATCGAGTTATTCTCCGGGAGGAAAATCCATAATTGCTTTTCCCTCAACAAATAAAAAGAAGACAATGTCTCGAATTGTAACTAGACTTAACGAAGGTGCATGTGTTACAACTTCTCGTTTTGATGTTCATTACGTTGTTACTGAGTATGGGATAGCTGATTTACGAGGAAAAACAGTTCGCCAAAGAGCTAAGG
>JAEOTL010000498.1 GCA_016839845.1 Promethearchaeota archaeon | reverse complement strand
TGGTTAATAATATAAAAGTTCCATGGGCCGCTTGGAGAGAGCCCGAATATTTGGAGTTAAAGTTTCCTGATACCTGGGATATTACCATGTGCCATATGAATGATATACAAGAAGTTAGCGATGAAAACATAAAAGATTCAATCCTAAATCCAATAGGTACTCCAATATTATCGGAATTGGCAAAGGGAAAAGAGTCAGTTGCAATAGTAACTGATGATATGACAAGAACTACTCCTGTCTACAAAATTTTACCTTATATTCTCAAGGAGTTGGAGGGTGCCGGGTTAAGTAAAGATAGGATTACAATCCTTTTAGGAATTGGCGCACATAGACCAATGTGTCGTCATGATTGTATCTTGAAATTAGGAAAGGAGATTGTAGAAACGATGAAAATTGAGAATCATCATCCGTATGAAAACTTAGTCGACCTTGGAGTATCAGGGATTGGAACTCCCATTGATGTAAACAAGACGTATTATAATGCTGATTTAAAGATCGCGGTTGGAGGTGTAATCCCCCATCCTCTCGCGGGCTTTGGTGGCGGAGCTAAAATTGTTTTACCGGGAGTTTGTGGTATTAGAACCCTTGAGGGCAATCATAGAGCCGGTATGGAAGGAAAAGGGGCAGGAATTGGGAGAATGACGGGAATTAGAAAGGATATCGAAGAAATCGCTGGAAAAGTGGGCTTAGATTTTTCTGTTAACGTGGTTTTCACTGAAAAGGGACAGATAGGGGGAATTTTCTCAGGACATTTTAAAGAAGCTCACAGAAAGGCAATGGAATTAGCAAAACAGGTATATAGCACAAAAATTACATTAGATAACCAAATTTGTTTTTTTAATTCATGGCCCGAAGATTCAGAGCTCAACCAAGCTCAGTATAAAGCATTGAATTTTATGATGACAGCGTCAAATAAATTGCTTAATCGGGATGGAGCTATGGTTTTGATGTCATCGGCATATGAAGGACGTGGGTATCATAGTTTAATGTCTGAAACAGGTTCAAAACTGCATCATAATGCTGGAGATGGACTTGCATGGAAAGCATTTATAAAGAAAAAGAAAGTGTACTTTTACTCTCCTAATGTGAATGAGTTTGATGTCCATCATTTCTATCCAAGGTCCGTAAAACTATTTAATGAATGGGATCCTCTTATCGAAGAATTAGAAAGTAATTATGGCAATTCTCCAAAAACAGCAATAGTTCCTACAAGCATGCAATTAGCAGAGTAACGTCTATATTTGCTTATTTCTTTTTTTTAAAATATCTATATATTAGTTTACATTTCTCTCCTTATTTTTAGGATTTTCTTCTTTAGCTTCTTAATTTGAGAGTCAGAGGAACCATCATATATTAAAAATCCCTCAAGAATTTTCAAAGCTTTTTGATAATAATATATGGCATTTATAAAGTCTTTACTCTTTTCTGCATTTTCTCCGGTTTCTAGAGCAAAATCAAGTTCCACTTGTTTAGCTTTTTTCTCGGTTTCAAAAATCATACTCGAAATCTTATTGATCTCATCCTTTAAACCAAATTTTTTGGCAACAATGAGCGCTTTGTTATAATCTTTTAGTGTAATATCAAATGTAGAGGACTTTTCGGCTGTTTTACCTCTTTTTATGAGATTCTTAATTACTATTTTAGCTGAATCTTCATTTAAAGTCTCTATCTGTTCTTCCAGCTCAGTCACATCATCATCTTTTATGATGATTGACGAAATGGGCTTTATTTTCATAGCTCTTTTTTGACTTGCTTCTTCAGTTAATTCTAAGTTAGACACCACAGTTTCTAATTGCATGGGAACGATAACATTTTTATTTAAAAGTTTGTAAATTCCATGAAGGAGTATTTGGGCGTCTATACTTACTATCTTTTTGACTTTATCTAGTAGGGTATTGATATAGAAAAAAGATTTAGAACTTAGAGTATCTCTTGCAAGGTTCATAATCGCATTTTGAATTGGATCATTATTTATTTCTTCCAAAAATTCTGGCGGAATCGCATATGCCAATGTCATAGGAAACACTAGATTAATATTAAATGAATCAATGATAAACTCTACCATGTTCTTGGAACTAAAAGCCCCTGTATTTTGATAAATAGTTAGTATTTCTTTGAAGCGGGCTTCAAATTCTGGTAAAAAACGTGAGACAAGGTTTTTCATATGGTCAGATGATTTATGGTCAAGTATCATTATTAATCTTATGTATTCTCCGTTCTTAAGCAACATATTGAATTGCTTATATTGTAACTCATAAAACGTGTGTTCTAAATTTGAGCTTGACTCTGTATATAGCTCCGTCCTTGATTCAGAAAAAGTTATGTTTGCCTGAATGAATCCACTCAATAATTCAACTTCTATATCGACAGCAGAAACAGGATAATTTAGAAGAGCTAAACCAGATTCTATATCCATTAGAATTATGTGCTTAATATTTAAGACATCTAAGAAAATTTGCCAAATTCTATTTCGTTCAATCTGAATTCGCTTTTCATCTACACTAGATATTTGAATATCAGAACTGATTTCAAATCCCATTTTCTTTAATCGATTTGTTACACATTCCTTACAAGATTTCGGAGCTTTAGGACAATTTAGAGTGCCACAATTGAACCTTAACCCATTTATTATAAAAGTTGCCACTGCAATCACGGAATATTATTATAACAAGAAAAAATATGAGAATTCTACTATTACAATATTTTTCTCTATTATTTTAATTGTAGTAAATTATGTAAATTTAAATTTTTAGTTCTAAAAAAGTAGAACATCAATGAAATTTAAAGATGCTCCATAATCGGGGGTGGAAAAGGACTAAATAATAATAAAACATCTTAGTCCAAAACAAGATTCTTATTAAATATCCTATTAAAGTAAAGTATT
>JAEOTL010000154.1 GCA_016839845.1 Promethearchaeota archaeon | reverse complement strand
GAGGGATCAGATTTTATTTCAACATATTTTTCATACCGAGAATCTAAATAACCTTCATTATTTCCGTTCCAGAAGTAAGTTACGTGCCCATACTTGTGCGTCTCAGCGATAGCAAACTGTTTTATTCCCTCAGCACAGAGGTATCGTCCAATAGAATTTTCTATTTTTGGTGGATCAACAAAATAGTTTATTGGAATATTCGCTTTATCGTCATATTGCAATAACCCGAAATATTGCACTTTAGGATTACATTTCTTCTCAAATTCGTTAAAATCATTTTCGTCAAATGCTCTTGAAATTTGAATCGCTCTGTCACCTCTAAAGTTAAAATTTAATACTGCATCTCCTTCTTCCATTTTTCCAACTGGTTTTCCATCGTTCACTATAACAAAAGATGGAAGATATTGATCAATGATTTCTGGATCTATGCTTCGAGCTTGATTTATAGCTTCCTCAGCCGATCTAAAATATCCTTTATAACTTGGAAATATCTCCGGAATACCGCAAACATGAGCTTCCCAACCTCTTCTGACTACATCCCAATCAGAATTATATCTGTCCATTGTTACGTGCATCCTTCCGCCTCCCGATGCGATTTGATAATCTAGATCTCCGTGTTCATTAATTTTTTTTAATTCACGCTCTAATTCTTCTACATATAAATTAGCTGATTGGGGTGGAACATCTCTTCCATCTAATAAAGTATGTATTCTCACTTTTTTAATATTGGAATTCATAGAACCATTTAATAGTCCAAATAAATGTGTTATATGACTATGCACATAACCATCGGATAACATTCCCAAAAAATGAAGAGTTTTATTATTATTTCTTAGATATGTAGTTAAATCATTCCACTTCTTACTTTCAAATAAATTTTTTGATTCAATTGCTTCTTTTGCTAACATCGCTCTTTGTTTGATAACTTTCCCTGCTCCAAAAGCGTTGTGTCCGACTTCGCTGTTTCCCATTTCTTCATCAGAAGGCAATCCTACAGCAGTACCATGAGCTTTCAGAGTTGCATATAAGTTCTTTTTTGGGCATTCACTTTGCAATTTGTCTAAAAAAGGCGTATTTGCCAGATAAAAAGCATTGCTATCATCATTTCTTCCGAGACCGATTCCATCCATGATGATTAAAACGAGTGGACCTTCCCGTCCTGAGAATTTATTTAATTTTTTAAGTCTAAATTCTTCCATTTTTATGCCTTAAATAAATATATTAAAATAAAGTATAACCTTAAGAAATAAAAGAATTTATAATAAGGAATTTTTTCTTTTTTATCAAAACAATAATGATGCCTGCGATTGCTAAAGCAATAAAACCTAATACCAATTCAATATTTCCTGATGGTATTACACGAAACGTTCCTTCTACTTTAACAAGGACTATTCCATCATCATCGATGTATTCTTCTGAAAGTAAAACCCCTCTTTGATCATATTCTTTAGTCATAGTATAATCTGTTTCTATGCGCTCAACAGTAGCACCATCCACTGAATATTTTGAAGATAAATCTTCACCAGCTGCAGCTAGGAAGTCATTTACTGGCGTCGGAATAAAAATATTTTCATCATAATTTCCAGGACTATCGGGAACATCTTCATATACTATTGTCCCATTATCGTCTTGATCAATTTTAAAATCCCACAACTCTATTGTGAGGGACCATCCATCAGCAATATCATCGATTCTTTTTATAGTTTTTTTAGTCTCGTCGTTCTTTTCAAAATTAGGTTCAAATCCAAATACTTTTTCAAATTGATGTGGATTTAATTCGGTTACTTCCCATGTAAACGAATCATCCTCGTCGAGCTCAAACTCATATGTTGCGGCTTTTACATCGACGGACATCCATAAAATGCCGTTAATTAATGAAATAAAGACAAGTGATAATAACAGAATTTTCTTAAATTTCAATTTGCCATCAAAGCGTTATTAAGATAGTTTATTTTGTACTATAATTTTATGTAATAATATTTTTTATTAAAATTATTCCAATAGGCTATTATTTATATTAAATAACATCATAATTAATTTTAACTATATTAATTAAAATGAGTAATAAAAATGAATAAAGAAGATATTTGCTTTATGTCTGCTTGTGATATGGCAGAAAAAATTAAAAAACAAGAACTTACATCGCAAGAAATTACTGAAGCTATAATCGAACGAATCGAAAAGGTAAATCCTTTAATTAACGCCTATTGTACTACGACGTTTGATTTAGCTAGGGAGATGGCGAAAAAAGCCGACGAGGCTGTAAAAAAGGGTGAAAAGTTGGGATTATTACATGGAATTCCCACAAGCATAAAAGATTTGATGCAAACTAAAGGTATTAGAACGACTTATGGTTCTAAACTTTATGAAAATTTTATTCCTGAAGAAAATGATATTGCAGTTCAAAGGTTAATTGACGCAGGTTGTGTATTAATGGGTAAAACTAATACTCCTGATTTTGGACATATCGCCCTTACTAATAACCTTCTCTTTGGACAAACAAGAAATCCTTGGGATTTAGAGAAAAATTCAGGAGGTTCTAGTGGAGGTGCTGCTTCTGCTGTAGCATCAGGGATATCTCCCTTAGCTTTGGGTTCCGATGGTGGAGGTTCAATTAGAGTTCCCAGTTGTCTTTGTGGTGTGTATGGTTTAAAACCCACTTTTGGACGCATCCCAAGGTATCCACATTTAGGAATAACTTTTTGGGATATGAGTCATTATGGTCCAATTGTTCGGTATGTTAAAGATGCTGCTTTAATGTTGAATGTTATGAAAGGAGATCATCCTTTAGATCAAACTACTTTCCCTGATGACAGCATAGATTATTTAGAAAGTCTTAATG
>JAEOTL010000063.1 GCA_016839845.1 Promethearchaeota archaeon | reverse complement strand
TTATCTCCATTAGTATCCATTATTTTATCGAATTAGACAAATTTTTCTATTTATTTAAGGAAATCTCTTTTCGTGTTCTTTTCTATAAATTTTGATTTATTAATTAAAAAAATATTAATTCATGAAATGGTTAGCAACTATGGTTTTATTTTAGAGTTCCCAAATCTTACATTAATGGCATTTAGATATCTTTGTAATAACTCAGGAATTTTAATCTTCCACACTTAAACCTTACCATATATTGATATTATTCATTATTATATACCTACTTTTAGTTGTTAAGGGTAAGCTCGAAAATACACAAAAAAGTAAAAGCTCTTTTTGATATTATTATGATCGAAATTACACACGAGAATCCTTTTAACGAGTTACCCGAAGCTTTAGTAGTTGATATGCTAGGCCAATGCGATGAAATTGGGTTAAAATTATCAAAATCATTTCATAAATTATATGATATCAAAAGTGAAATTAGGAAAACTCTAAAACAAAAAGATATTCTAAAAAAAGATTCTCAGATAATGCTTCCACAGTCACATCCAACATCATGCGCTGTGGATGGTTCTTATTCAATTGAAAAATTACTATCAACAGATATAGTTGCTTCTGCCGGTGTGGCTGTAGAGGGTTTAGCACCGCCTACTGAAGAAAGAAAATGGCCAATACCAAAACATTATTCTAAAGTTTTTACCGTTACTCATAGCATTTCTACAAACTACTTAGCAAATGCTATAATGATGTGTATGGAGTTATCTTTAGCAGGTAAAGCGCCTCATGATGTTGTCTTTTTTGATGGATCATTCGCAACTCCACTAGTATCAATAAACCAAGCATTTAGTTATCTTAACGGAACTTCGGAAGATTTGAAAAGAGAATTCAATAAAAGGTTAAAATTTGCATTAGCGGCATACATAAAAATGCTGAGCTCGAAAAAGACTGATCAGATTTTTGCTGCTGTTCCAAAATATACAACAAGACAAGAACTCACAAAGGGAATATTAAATTTGAATAGTAATTTTGAAGATCGTGGATTATTATCATTTGTTTTAAAACCCGGAGAAATCGTTGGTCCAATTAAAACAGAAGTAGGAATTAGAAGAAGAAATATTGAAAATGCACCACCAGACACTGAATCTTTTATTAATAGTATTCTTCAGTTATTGAGTGAGACTTTTATTTTTTATTATCGTCCGTATGATCATATCCCCGCATTAAGATTAGAAGTATCTCCTAATGTTGCAAACAATAGAAATAGATTATCTATACTCCTTGAATCTTTAAAATTACAATGTGGGGTCCCGGGATTGATTGAACCATTTCCTTTATATTTGGCAGATAGGATGGTGAAACATATGAGAACAGCATTACCTGCAATTAGAAAAACAACTACTCAAGAAATGTGTTTGAATTGGAAGGGAGATCATTCCGACCTATTCTTTGCTATGCATGGTTATCGAACTGAATTGAGAAAGTAAGGTGAAATTATGACAAGTATCGAAGAAAATTTTGAAAAGGCTGAAAATATTGGAGTAATTGGTTCTCCTTCTTCTACAAGTGAATTGACTGTTGATGTTTTAGGAACCGCAGTGAATAAGGGTTTAGTTGGAAAATTTAGCCTTTTTAATTATAATCAAGATGGGAAAGATCACTACGCACTCGGGCAAATTACAGAAATAATCATGCAAAACATCTGGACACAAGATCCTACTATGAGAGGAATAATACGCCAAAAAGGAAGAGTTGATCCCATAACAGAAAAACAGGATATCCATACAGCAAAAATGACCGTAAGTTCTGTATTTGCAAACAATCAAAATATCATTGAACCCAGCATTTTTGGGACTGTGCCTTCAACTGGAACCAATATCAGAATGTTTGATGAGGGGATAATGAATGCCTTACTGGCAGACTATAAAGAGGAGCTATTTTGTATAGGAAAAACTTATGGAACAAAAATAAATCTGCCCATGTGGTTAAAGCACTTTGGTCAAGGTAAATTTGGTGTAGGTGAAGCATACCATATAGGGATTTTTGGAAAAACCGGATCAGGGAAATCTGTATTGGCTAAGATGATGATCACTGGATATCTACGCCATAAAAATATGTCAATTTATATTCTGGATCCTCAAGGAGAGTTCTCAACTGAGTTTAGTTCTAATTCGGAGTTAATATCCATAATAAAAAATGATTTGAAGCGAGATATTGATATTTTAACTCTCCAAAATATTACCTTTGATTACAATAAAACGCTCTTTAGAAAACTGTTAAATACAACGAACTTTTTTGATGAGCTCTCTGTTTGGTATAATGATCACAAGGTTAGATTTGTTAATGAATTCATATCTATTTTGAGCTCAAAAAGTACTTTAGATGGACCAATAACTCCTTGGAATTATTTCAAAAGAGAAGCGTTTAATAGAATTTGGAAAGAGATTCCGACAGAAAATTTTTTAAAAAAAACAATTGGAACGAAAAATCCGAGAGATCGAGTAAAAAGCAGCTGGCAAAGCCTTGATCCGAATAAAATGTACTCAATCTGGGCAGGAATTACAAGCTTATTTAGGTACAGAGACAGAAGTATAAAAATTTCAGAATTGTTCAAAAAAATCTCCGCAAAAGGAGCATTTGTAATAATTGATCTATCATCTAGAAAAAAACCGCAAGATATTATCTGGAATGATAACATCCGACTCATTGCTATTCAAGAAATATTAAGTAAAATTAATGATCAAG
>JAEOTL010000497.1 GCA_016839845.1 Promethearchaeota archaeon | reverse complement strand
GTGATATGCTAGATGCATAATCTTTTCGAACCCACGTATCCGTTGGACACTGGTTTAGCAGACCAGCGCTCTACCAGGCTAAGCGACGTACTTTCTATCAATCTAAAAGATTAATGAACTGAGCTCTCTATAGCCTCCTAAGCATAGAATAGTAATTATTTATAATTTTAATATTTTATTATCAATTTTAACTAAAAAGAAGAGGAAAAAAATTTATTCAGAAATTATCTCAAATACCATTTTCTCTATGATTGGTTTTTTGGTATAACGCTTATCATAGTACCAACCGACTAAATGTGCTTTTTGTTCTTTCTCTGGTACAGCAGGGATTATGATTATCATTACACCATTTGATAAATACTTCAAGATTCTCTTGTCAATAGCGTGTAATTTCTCGTTACCACTAGGATGACTATGCCATTGCCATACAATATCAACTCCGAGTTCCTCCTTAAACTTTCGCATATTATAAATTTTAGATTTCTTGTATCTCATCCAGCTTCGTGGTTTAACATGAACCTTAATTTTTCGGAGATCGGAGTTCATTAGAAATTGTGTACAAATCCCGAAATTCTCCTTTCTATCAGCGAATAACCATCCGTGAACTATATTAGGATACTCTTCTGCTGCTTTTTGAGTAATCTCTTTGAACAAGCTTTCTGGTATTAAATAACGGAAATCTTTTGCCGCACTCATTTCTTCACCATCTCAATTAGAGGTCAATGTAGCATAAAATTTATAGTTTTCTTTAACTACAAGAAGAAAGTAGTTAATCATACCACCAAAAATGAAAAAAATTTATTTTAGAGAATATACTCTAAATTAATACCATCATTTAATTTTCGATAAGATTATTTTTAATTTTTAACCAAACAAACAATACCAAGTAAGCACCTGTAGCCTAGTGGTAAGACGCTGGCCTTGAGAGATAATCATAATCGAGTGAGCCAGTGCGCGTAAGCGCTCGGGGGTTCAAGTCCCTCCAGGTGCGTCTTTTGTATTGGTTAACGTATATGATGGGCTATTGGCGCAGGCAGGTAGCGCAGCAGGCTCTTAACCTGATGGTCGGGGGTTCGATTCCCTCATAGCCCGTTTCTTTCTTGTTGTAAGATGTTGGATCTATAAAACATCCTATTGAAATTTAAAATACTGAGGGTAACTGTATAAATAGGATTTAAATACAAATGTGAAGAACTATATGTAGAATAAAATGATTAATTCTGGTGTCCTGTCCTACGAGCTGCAATCTGACCGACTTTTCTTCCAGGAGGTTTATTCCTTGAAGTTGTTGTTGATTTGTGTGGGCTCTGTTTTGCTCCACCACCATAAGGATGACTGGCAGCAACCATAGCAACACCACGTACAACTGGCCATTTCTTTGCTTTTGATTTTACGGAATGATATTTATTCCCAGCTTTAAGGAATGGCTTATCTGTACGACCCCCGCCGGCTACTACACCAATTGTGGCCAGACATTTTTCATTTATCCATTTTGTCTTCTTCGATCGAAACAGAAGTTCTACATTATTTTTGGATTTATTTCTAACAGTTGCGGCTACTCCAGAGGATCGTGCAAATTTGCCCCCGTCTTGAGGAGTAGATTCTATATTAAAAACAAGAGTTCCTAAAGGTATTTTTTTTAAAGGTAGGATATTTCCAACCTCTATTGCTTGACCATATCCCGTTTTTGATTGGATGAATTCTTGTCCTACATAAATCCCTTCTGGGGGAAGCCAAAGGCTCTTTTCCCCATCATCGTATTGAATTTTTGCGATAGGAGCGCCTCTTCCTGGAGAATGAACAAGGTCTAATACTTTAAATTTGAATAACTTCTCATTCTTTTTGAAGGGACGATATTTTACAGTTCCTTTATGACGGTGAGAGGGTGATCGAAATGGTAGGGAGCCTCGACCCTTTCTTTGAGCAAGTATACGTTTTCCCAATTGTAGTCACTTATGTTATAATTATATTTCTAAATAGTCTAAACTTTAAATTTTTTATTATTTTCGTTAAGAATTCATTTACTCTAGCAAAAGAAATCTCCAGCGGGATTCATTATGAAAGAGGACTTTAGAGTTTATTAGTTTTTAATAACTCATCGATATTATAATTGAATGCAATAGGGACTTCTCTTTCTACAAATTCACCAGCAATATTTTTTAGTAATAATCTTTTGATTTCAGTAGGATCTTGAGTTTGTCCTAATACCCATCCCAGTTTTATAAAAGCAACTTCAGGTAATAAATTTCTTCCGGGGATGATACCAAGATTCTGAAGCTCACGTCCCGTTGAATAAACGTTCATTCCAACGAAACCATGAAGAGTTTGGGTTGTCATGAGAATGGTAATCCCTTCTTGAACTGCTCTTTCTATAGAGTTATAGAGTGTAGTGGGAAGGTGTCCTAATCCCGTTCCAGCAAACACGATACCTCTATATCCCTTATCAATAAAATAGTCAATTGATTCATCGTCCATACCCGGATATGAATAGATTAGAGCAGTTTTTTTTTCAAATGTAGGAACTGCCTTGGTTTCTGTTTTTGATCTTTTTTGGTAATCATTAGTGAACATTTTGATTTGTCTATTCTGTATCATCCCGAGAGGTATGTTATCTATAGTTCGAAAGGTGTGTCTTACAGAAGAATGCATTTTTCTAGCAAGAGTGCCTCTATGGATTAATCCATAATCATGGGAAGCAGAGCCCATCATGCTAATAACAACTTCGGCTATATCAGAAGTCGCTACTACGGCAGCATTAATTAAATTTACAGCAGCATCAGAAGAAGGTCGGTCGGAACTTCTTTGGCTCCCCACTAAAACTACGGGTATTGACAGATCCTGCAGCATAAACGACAACGCAGCGCTAGTAAAAGACATAGTGTCCGTTCCGTGTCCGATCATAATTCCCTTGATTCCCGAATTAGCTGCTTCTTCAATTTTTTTTGCTAATTTTTGCCAATATTCATGTTTCATATTTTCTGATAAGATTTCAAATACCATTTCACATTCGAGATTACAAATTTCGGCTAATTCAGGAACAGAGCTAAATAACTCACCAGGAGTAAACGAGGGGATGACTGCCCCAGTAGTGTAATCTAGTCGTGAAGCAACAGTTCCACCGGTACCTAATAGCATTATGTGAGGAAGAGATTTATCTATTGGAAATTCTTTTTCAGGAATTTTATATTTGGCTTCTCTTTTACCTAATTTTTTAATATCTTGGACTTCAGAGACCTTAATTCCAATATTATAATTATTTTCTAATTTAAGATTAATGTACTCAGCCTCAGAATATTCACTACGAGGTAAAATTATTCCCTCATATTTCGATTTTGTTGTAGTAATTTGAACAATGTCCCAAATCTCGATTTCATTCTTTTCTAGCAGTATTCTCCCTTCTCCTTTATACCCTTTTAAATTATCACTCACTTTGTTTCACTCCCTAAAAATTCTTGTAATGCTTTCTTAAGTTCCTTAGAAACGATGGCCCCATCAATTTTTCCGCGTACTTCTTTCATTACTAAACCCATTAATGGCCCCTGAGCTCGCATTTGCTTCTCCTTAATGAGCTTTGTATTTTTACTTAAAACTTCAGATATGACCTTTTTAAGGTCATCTAAAGAAACGCTCTCGATTTTTAATTTTGTTTTAATCTGATCGACAGTAAGATCTGGATTGAGTGCCTTAAAATCCATAATTTCTTCGATTGCTTCTTTACTTATACTCTTGTTATCTAACATATTAAAAATTTCAATGAAATCATTATCTAATATGTTTTCTATGTTTCTTCCTTCTCTCCTAAGGGCTGTAGTGGTTTCTAATAAAGTTGTTAATATTAATGAAGCAATTTTAGGATATAATTTAATTAAATCATTAAATAAATTTAGTCTTCCTGTAAAAATGAGGTCTTTTATCTGTCTTTCTTCTACCTTATATTTCTTAGAATATTGTCCTATTACGATCCATGGATATTCTGGGAGTTCGTTTCTAATTTTTTTAATTTCTTCTTGTAGATTAAATATTGCTTCTGTATCAGTATCGGGATAGAGTCTTGCTCCTCCATGTAGTTCTCTTAAAAATTCGGTATTTCCATTTTCGAGAGCTTTTCGAGTCTCAGGGGGTACTCCCTTAAAGGCGTATCTAACTCTGTTAGTAATTACTTCCATCGCTTTGTCAATTTCCTTTAAAGATCCAGAGACTAAGACAAAACAATCTTCTTCTTTTGAATTTAGCATTGTCCGAATTTTCTTAATTTCCTCATTGGAAAGTTTGTAATTTTCTAGTTTTTCATCAGAATGAATGATTCCTTTTAATCCTGAGATTGATTTTACTTTACTACTAACCTCTGTGCCAAATCGATAATCTTCCATCAATTCCGTACCAAATATGCCATTAAAACCTCTGAAATTAATTCCATATACTTTTTTTCCTGATGTTATCCCTTTTGAAATTATCTGAGACTTGGTTTTTGTAAAAATTTTGGTTACATCTTGAGGATTATTCTCAACCTTAGTTTCATCCAGTTTTCTTTTCAGAAGTTCCTCTTTTATTTCTGCAAGTTTTAGTTGTCGAGAAATTTCATGGTTAATCAAGACTGGAATCCAGCCTAATTTTTGCACACCTTTTATTTCAATTCTCGTACCTGCCTTAATACTAACATTTATATCTTGTCTAATTGAACCAATAACCTTCTTTACGTTCGTTGACCATAACAATAAGCCAATTCTTTCTGCACATTCCCTACACTCTTCGGGAGTATTAATATCTGGTTTCGTTGTGACTTCTACTAATGGAATCCCCAACCTATCCAACCGGAAATAATTAGTTTTATTTTCTGTTTTGATCCTTCTGGCCGCCTCTTCTTCTAGACTCAATATATCTATACCAATCTTCTTACCATTTTCGAGAGGGATATATCCGTCTGTGCCTAATATCATTGTTCGTTGAAAGCCACAGGGTACACTTCCATCAAGGTAATTTTTTCTAACGACATGCATTTCTTCAATGATATTGGAGTTTAAAAGCATTGCTATTTGGAGGGCAATTTGTTTAGCCTCATTATTACACGAAAACGGAGGCGTGTCATCATATTCATACGTACAAGTTACGTCATTGTAACCTTCATATGTAATATTCATTCTTTTCTCATATTCTGTAAGCATGGCTACGTCAAAGGTGCCCATCTCTCCTAACACAGGTCTCATTGTTCGATTGATTGTAAAATCAGGCTCCCGTGTACCTTGGAGCTTTGTGGGGCATCGACAAAAGAGTTTTGTTTTTGTGTCTAGTTGCTGATGAATTTCCAGTCCACATTTAAGCCCCAATTTTTCATAATCAAAATCTTTCATATTCAATTACTCATTAACTAATCAAGTAACAAATTTTATAATTATTTTCAAAAAAAGTTTGGGATATTATTTTGTATTATGGATGGGTTGTTGGTTATATTCATTATTAAATTTCATATTTCTTTTTCAAATGAAAATATATCCTCATTTTGAGTAATAGTCGAGTGTTTTGAAAGATATTTAAGTAGCCATTGAGCTTGAGTTCCCTCTTTTTCTAGTGATTGTTCGATTTGAAATGAAAGATCTTTATCATTAACAATTCTAATCCAATGTAATTTTTGAAAAAAGGACAATATTTTCTTTAAAAATTCTTCCCTAGCCCCAAATTTTTGTAAGTGGTTTTCAACGTTTCTGATCCATTTGTTAAACACACGCTTATTTTTAAAGGATATAAACGTTCCATTATCTTCTGCTAATTTCATCCATAAATACATATCATTTTCATCTAGCATTCTATTATAATTGATAATGTAATCAATATTTTCTTCTAAGAGCTTTAGCCTTTCTTTCTTGGCCAGGTCATCATTATACACAAGATTAGTCTCTAATATCTCAATTCTGCAGTACAAATCATCCGGGGAATAAAAAAAATCAGTTATTCTTGCACCTAATATCCCAAACATTGCTGCGAAAAACTTGCAATTTTCAAAATGCAAATTCTTGTATTTCCCAATATATTCTAACGTTCCCCCACCAGGTTCATTATTTTTACCGGGAGTTAATTCTAACCTCATATCTTTTGTAACATTAGTCTTAGCATATCGACTTCTTAGTTTTTCGAAAAATAACTCAAAATCTTTGTAATCTTTAGATTTAGTTTCACTCTTGAATAGATCGAGATATTTAAGTAAAAACCGAGTATTAAATTCAAATGAAAATGGGGTAAATTTATTAGGTTCGACTGCCATTTCATATAATGGGATAGTAGCTTTAAAACTGAATCTCTTGAAGAAATCTTTGACTTTTTTATCCTGAACTCTTTTAAGATCATCCAATGTCTTTCCTTCTTCAAATAATTTTAACATATTTTCCATGATATAATTGTAGAAATTGGAAATGCTTTTAAATCTAAGATCATCTGGATTTTTCTTATGATTTACATTTACGTATCTGGTTATCCATTCCTTAATAGCGGGAGATGTTGAAATCGTTTGTTGAGCGGTTCTTTTATTAGACAAATATTTTTTTGAGGTGGTCATAATTATCCAAATGTTAAATTGTTTTTAAATTTATATTAGATGAAAACTTCAATTATATTGGTGATATTCTACTATGGAGGAATTTTATTAATTAAATATGCTTTTGTAAGATACATATTATATTAATTTCTTTTTTTAACTTCAATTTTCTTCAATAATTCCGTTAAATGTTATATTTTCATACATTTCTCAAATTAAAAGTTAATATTAAGATTTAAATATCCTCTAAAAATTAATAACTTAGGTAAATTTTAGGATAAGAATCAAGGGGTTGGCAGGAGACACATACGAAATCATAATAGAAGGTAGGAACTATACGCTAGAGTATGGGGGAAGGGGGCTAAAATCCTATTTAATCAAATAAATCTATACTGGGTGTCTTTCTAAGTAATATATCTTGTCAAGTTCAGATATCTTTGAATACTTTGAAAGAGTATCAAACAAGAATTGCATTTCGTACTGATGTTTAGTTTTAGAGAGCCTAACTTGAAAGATTAGCTCCTTTTCACTTTCAATCTCAACCCAATGTAATTTTTCGAAAAATTTTAATACATAAAGAGGAATATCCTCTTTTTCTACAATGCTCCTTAAATTAATTTCTATTAAATTAACCCATTGCTGTTGGGCTTGTTCAGTGTTGAAACTAAGAATAACATTTCTATCTTCAGCCATTTTCATCCATAAATGATAATCATCGTCGTCGAGTATTTTTTGATAATTTATTAATTGAGCAATATTGTGTTTCATTAGCTTTATTCTATCATGCTTAAGCAATTCCTTTTGGAAAAATAAATCAGTGGTTTCTAGATCAAATCTATAATAAATATCTTTATCTGAATAAATAATATTAGTAATTTTTGCCCCAAGTAATCCAAAAAGCGCCGCAGTATATTTAGAAGTCTCAAAGCATAAGTTTTTATAAATCCCCGCATATTCGAATATTCCTTTCATATCAACACCATTTTCCCTAGTGAAAAGATCTAAGCTAAATTCAACAGTAAGATTATTAGAAAATAGATAGTTCCTCACTCTATTGAAAATGTTTTTGATACTTGAGATATCATTTGGATCCATCATAGTCAAGTACAATCTCCTAAGTGTCAAGAATAGAAAAGGAGTTTTTTCAAATGCCGGATCAGTATATTTATTTGTTTTAATAGCATCTTCATAATACGGGATTAGAGCATTAAAGGAAATCTTATCAAAAAAATTCCTAATTTCCCCATCCACAAACAGTTCAAAATCATCCAGATTCTTCCCCTTCTCAAAACAATCCATGGTTTTCTCAAGGATGAAGTTATAATATGAAGAAATACTCTTGAACCTTTTATCATTCGGACTTTTTTCTTGATTTTCTAGAATGAATTTCTCAAGACGCTCCCTTAACTCAGGAGTAATTGATATTGTTTGCTGAGAAATTTTTTTCGTAGAGAGTTTTTTCTCTGGTGGCATATTTATTCTTGTCTCTTGGGATTTTTAAAAAAAATACAATATTGTATAGTATTTATTAAATTATAAAAAATCAAAGATTTTTAAATATAAGCAATGGGGAGGTCTAAATTAACCATCTTTATAAGAATTTAGATACATAAACACCATCAAGTGCATATCCTAAATCATAGAAAAAATCACGAACTCCAAGTCCACTGATTACGGCTAGCTTTTTTGCTTCAAACTCTTTTTGTGATATCGCTTCCGCTTCTTTCATTAATAACTTCCCTAATCCCCGATGTTGAATTTGAGCTAAACGATTAGGTTTCATATCTTTAGGGACCATCTCTCCCACCACCTTAATCTCTCTTACAATCATCGTTTTCCCATCATTTAATTCGAGACGGTGAGCAAATTCAGAGGGTTTCCTAAGTCTTAAATATCCAAAGAGATGATTTTCTTTTTGGGTCTCAAAAGACAAGAAAACTTCATGCCCTTTTGATGCTTCATAATCTTGTCGACATAACTTAATATCAAGGGAATTGTCTATGTTTATCTCACCTTTATTATTAGAAAAACCATACTCACGGCATCGAATGCAGTTACATTTTTCACCTAACTCGACCAACCTGTCGTGAACTAGTTGTCTTAAATTACTTTTCTTACATCCGGCTGTGATTAAGGTCGCAGGAATGTCTCTCATTATTCTCTGAATTCTAACATATGAAGGAAGGTTCGATTTAACATTTGCAATTAAATTTATCAACTGCTCATCTGTGTAAGGGGTATATTTACCTTGCTTCCACCATTGGTATAATTCAGTTCCATCTATCACCAGCGTTGGGTAAATTTTTAACATATCGGGTCGATAATTAGAGTTTGAAAAGAGTTCTTCAAATAATTTTATATCTTGATCATAATTGGAACCGGGTAAATTTGGCATTATGTGTGCGTTCACCTTCAATCCTGCATCTTTTGCAATTCTAATTGCTTCTGTGCTGTCTATAGATGTATGACCTCTTTTCACCAAATTATAAATATCATTATAAATAGTCTGTATCCCGATTTCAACGCGTGTAGTTCCATAATAAAGCATTTGGTCAACATCGTTTTCTTTGCAATAATCTGGTCGTGTTTCTATGGTGATGCCTATTACTCGTCTTTTAGAGGTTTCAGCAAGCTTTTTGGCTTCTTCTAAACTTTCTACTCTTTGTTCAATAACACCTTCAAGTGCCCCCTTAATGAAATCTTCTTGATACTTTAGATCCGTTGATAAAAAAGTCCCTCCTTGAATTATCAAGGAAATTTTGTCTACAATATGACCAATGGCTTCCAAATCTCGTATTCGGCTCCGTACTTGTCTGTAAGGATCATAATTGTTTTGGATGGAGCGCATAGCTGAAGGTTCTCTCCCGGTATAGGATTGTGCTACATTTTCTCCCGGTTGAGAATTTCGACCGGGACAAAAGATACATTTTCCAGGACATCCTAGGGGTTTAGTCATGATTGCGATTGCTGATATCCCAGACAATGTTCTTACCGTTCTCCTCTTTAATAATTTAGTGATGATCAATTTTTCTTCTTCTGAAGCAAAATGTAATATAGAAGCATTCTTTATTACTTTAGAATGCTCATATTTTTTACCTATTCGCCCTTTTAGGCTTGTAATTTTCCCCCGGGGGAAGTCTGGATTTTTTATTAAGAAATCAATGATTTCTCTGGCAATCAGTTTTATCGTGTCTGAGTTTAGGTCTTCTGAATGTCCCATTTTTTAACTCGATATTGTAATAAAAATAATAAATTCATAATAACTTAAATTTAGTTAATTTTCGATAAAACTAATAGTTTTTTACCAACTTTAATTGAATATTTATTTTAATATAAATGGGAGATTACAGTTAATTAATTTTTTTCGATGTTTTCAAAATATTTAAGACTTTGATTTATCTCCTTATCTTGTAAAAACCTCTTTAAAGTAGTATAATTGTTTATCCCAAATTTCCCCAAAATTCTTTTTATTTTTGTTATTAAACCTTGTTTATGCCAAACACTATATTTTTTATATAAATCAGCACCGTTTTTTGAGTTTTTCACATCAATGAAAAATTGCCTTGTAATTGGATCTCGAAATATATTGTAACTTTTTGGATTGTCGAAATATTTCATCACTTCATCAATACTTCTATCATAAAAGAATCGGTGTGCTTCTCCATGATTATTTACACCAAATCCCCCAAGGATTTCTTTTATCCTACTATTAAGAGTCATATGAGACTTTATTCCATACACATTAAACAAATCTCCTTGCCAAAATTCTCTTTGATTTTTTGTACGTTTAATATCAATTAAAAACTCCTTTAAATTTACGATATCTTTTCTTGTGTTTTGATGCATATTTTTCAGAGATTTCAACATTGCTTGTGTTGGGTTTTGCCAAATTTTTCTAGCATGCTTACTCAAACCTTTTTTCATCTTCCTTCGTACTTCTTTATCTTGCCATCTATTTTTTGCAGCTTCACTTGCTTTTTGTCTACGCTCTTCGTTTTTCCAAGATTTTAATTGAGCTTTACTTGCCCTTTTCTGACGTTCTTCATTTTCCCATGATTTTAATTGAATATCAATTAATCTTTCTCGGTATCCAGGACTATTCCACACCTTTGTTACACTTTCACTAACTTTTTTTTTCATAGCGGAGCTCAACCTTCCTCCTGTTCTTCCTCCTGTAGTCAAATTATATCCTTTCTTTGGGTTCATCGAGTCGTAAATTTCTACTATATAGTACCTTTCTTTGATGTCTAATTCGGGTTTATTATAAGCAATATCGATTAATCTAAGATCCCAGACTTCATTTGGATATTTGGCAATGGCGTTGAGTACATATCTTGCCAATATTTTCTGATTAGGATTTTCTTTTCGTTTTTTTCTTAATGTTATACCATGACCCATTATCTCCCCCCATTCCTCTTCTATAGGACGCATAGTCTGTCCAACATAAACTTTTTTATTTTTAGATGCTTTATTTGAAGCTATATAAATAAAACCATACAGGTTACTAATCTTATTTAGAAATCCTCTCTCTCTATTAACAACAATATGGTTTGGGAATGTATATTTTGCAATATTATATGTAATAAGAGGAATTTCTTTAAGTTGAGTAATGTTCAGGTGATGTAATAAATTCGTTTTGTTCTTCAGATAAATATAAATATCTTTAATAATAAGAATAAAAAATTCTTCATCATCACTTATATATGAAAGAGATTCTATTAGCTTTTTTTGATTCCTATTTATGGAATATCGAATTTCAACAGAAATTTTGCATTTTTTGAAATCCCAATCACCCGTTTCACTTGTCATCAATGAATTCCTCCTCACTAAAGTATATTCTTCTTTATTTAAAGGTATTTTAACATTAAAAAAGTGAAGATTCCGCTTATTTTCTAATTTAATTATATCGAAGATTTTTGAATTCTATAATTAACAATTTAAGAATTCGGCCATTACACTAAGAATTCATTCTAATTGAATTTTCCTACCAGTAAAATCCCTTTTATATTTTCCAAAATCTCCCATCTTTCTTAAGGATTCAGTCTTGAAAACGGGTCCATCCTTGCAAACTAGCAAACCTAATGGATCAATTGCACATAATCCACACAGACCACATCCACATCTCATTATACGCTCTAAACTTGCTTGGAGTTCGAGGTTCCATTCTTCACATACTTCAAAAATAGAATAGATCATGTTTTCAGGGCCACAAGTATAAACTATGCCATTAGAAGACAACCTTTTGGAGTAGGTTTTCAAAATTATATCGAAGGACTCAGTTACAATGCCCTCGGATCCATAACTCCCATCTTCAGTGCAAAAAAAGATGTCGCAAGACTTCTTGTTTATCTTTTGAAGTTGTGTTATATACACAAGTTCGTCTTTTACTTTAGCCCCTTGAATTAGAATAAAGGGAATTTTATTTTTATGCAGCTCTTGGGAAAGATACCAAAGGGGAGCCATTCCAATTCCACCTCCGATTATAAATATATATTTAGATTTCTCTTCTGGAATTTCAAACCAGTTACCTAAAGGTCCTCGCACACCGATAAATTCACCTTGTTTGAGATTAAAAAGTGCATTAGTACATTCACCAATGTTTTTTACAGTAATACTCCAATTGCCTTCCGTGTCGCAATTTGAGATGGACATTGGGATCTCATCAACGCCCGGAACCCAAATCATAGCGAATTGGCCAGGTTTTGGAACAATATAACGAGGATTGCCCTCTTTCATATTGAAATTTATAGTTTTTGTGTCCTTACATTCCTCAATAGAATCTGTTATAGCTACTGTTCTCATGATGTTTTCAGTCAAAATCAGGCACCTCCTGGGTTTTAAATTGATGAGATAGCCCAATTAATTCAGTAATAGATGTATATCCATTATTTTCTAGATATTTGTGTAAAGATTTATTAATCCTAGTTATAATCTCAACGCCATTATATAGAGCAGTTCCAATTTGAACTGCTGAAGCACCAGCTAAAATGAATTCCACAACATCTTTCCATGTAGAAATTCCACCGCAGCCGATAATTGGAATTTTTAATAATTGATGAAGATCATATACTTTTTTAACCGCAATAGGATGAATAGCCTTCCCAGAAAGCCCACCACTCCCATGTGCTAATATAGGTCTTTTGGTATTTATATCAATTACCATTGCACTCAGAGTATTTATTGCAACAACTCCGTCAGCACCTCCCTTTTGAGCTGCTAAAGCAATCTTCCCAATATCAGTAACGTTAGGGTTCAACTTAACAAAAAGAGGCACACCCAGTTTTTCCTTTAGAGTTTGAACTACTGAAAAGGTTAGATCACTGTCTATCCCTATTGAGGATACTGCTGCATGTGGACAGGAAATATTGATCTCAATAGCATCAGCACCTGCTTGTTCTGCTTTAGTTGCAACGTGTAAATACGATTCATTTGAATCCCCAAACACGCTAACTATTAAAGGGATTTTAGATTTCTTTATTTCTTTAATTTCAGATAGAAAATTATCGATTCCCGGATTCCCTAGACCTACAGCATTCAGGAAAGTACCAGGATAAATTTCTATAATAGAAGGATTTTTATAACCTTTTCTTGGTCTAGGTCCAATCGATTTCGAGGTGACCGCACCAATCCCCGCATCGAATAGTCTCTTCATTGAAGAATAGGAAACCCCTAAAATACCAGAGGCTAAAATCAGTGGAGATTTTAATTTTAACCCAGAGAGATTATTTTCTAGCATTTTTTAAAAGAAAATAATGATTATAATTTTATAATAATTATCAATAAAGAAAAAATAGCTCTGAATTATCTCGGAAAGATGAAGTCTTACGTCGCAGATACCTTAATTGGCATTTTTGGTTTAGACGAAACGGGTAATATATTAAATTTTATAGATTTTGATAATGATAACAAAAGTATCATTCAATTTTATGAGAGTATAAATGATGGGGAGCTCCATCAAATATATAAGGATTTTCTTTTAGAGTTGAAAAATACTGGTTTTGATGAGTTTACTTTTGATAACAAAGAAATGCAACTACTTACAGCTGAGATATTAGGCTATAAAACATCTTTTGAAGGGAACTCCGTCGAACTTAGAAATTTCCGTATGAATATGGAATCCCAATTAAAGAAAGTTGGTATTAATAAAAAAAGAGAAGAAATTCTCTCTCAATATAAAGAGATTAGTGAAGAGTTAGCTAAAAAGAAAGTAAGTCAGGAAAGTGGGCATTCTGATAATATTATAATCCAAATTGTTAGTACTTTAGATGTTATCAAAAAATCTATAAGCTTATTTTCGGGAAATCTTAGGGAATGGTATGGTTTACATTTTCCAGAGTTAACTGATAAAGTAGTTGAAGACAATATTCTTTTAGCAAAATTAGTATCTATAATAGGTGGTAGGGAAAAATTCACCTATGATAATCTTAAAGACAATTTTCAATTAGAGGATAGTAAGATTAAGTCTTTACAAAACTATGCTTTGAATTCGATGGGGGCATCGTTTAATTTAGATATTGTTCAAGATTATGCAAATCAAATTATATCCTTAGACGTGTATCGAAATGAATTAGAAGTATATTTAACAGATATTATTGAAAAATTTACTCCAAACATAAATGCAGTTCTTGGTGCTTTAATCACAGCTAAACTAATTGCAAAGGCCGGTGGATTGAAAAAATTGGCGTACATGCCCGCATCTAGAATCCAATTACTAGGTGCTGAAAAAGCACTTTACAGGTTTCTTAAAACTGGGGAAAAACGACCAAAACATGGATTATTATTTCAATGGAATCAAATTCGGTCCGCTAAGCCTTATCATCGAGGAAAAATCGCACGTGTTGTAGCAGGTAAAATTGGGATTTCAGCTAAGGTCGATTATTTTTCTGGAGAATTCATCGGAGACAAATTCGCAAGTGAAATTCAAAGTAAAATAAAAGAAATTGAAGATAAGTATCCTAATCCTCCAATAAAACCCGAAACTCCGAAGCAAAAGAAAAAGAGACCAAAAAAGAGAAGATGAGGAAAGTTACAAATGTCTAAAACTGAGATAAGAAACCATCCAAGATTTTATAATGTGTTCATTTCAGGATCTCAAGAGAAATTAAAACTATATACCAGAAATTCAGATAAAGGGTATCGTGTGTATGGTGAGAGACTAGTAAAGCATAATGAAATTGAATACAGAGAATGGGATCCCTATAGAAGTAAGTTAGCAGCATTATTATTGGAAAATCCTGAAACTTCTATTCTATCGGATGACTTAAATTGTTTGTATTTAGGGGCATCTTCTGGAACGACCGTCTCTCATCTTTCGGATATTATTAGCAACGGAGTAATATATAGTGTTGAGTTTGCAGAGCGTAGCATTAGGCAATTAATTCAAAGTACTTCAAGAAGAATAAATGTGATCCCGATCTTAGCTGATGCCCGATATCCGAATACTTATGCAGCATCGATTTTCTCTAATATCGACATAATCTATCAAGATGTATCTCAACCTAATCAAGCAGAAATAGCACTCGCTAATTGTGATTATTATCTTAAAAAAAATGGGTTATTAGTTTTAGCTGTTAAATCTCAATCTATCGATAGTACAAAAAAATCTGATCTTATTTATGCTCAAGAGAGGAAGGTTATTGAGAACGCCGGTTATAATATAATTGAAAGTATAAACATTCATAGATACGCAGCAAACCACATTATCTTAATAATCAGAAGAATTTGAGCTTAAAGATAGTCTGATATTTTTTTATTCGTTACTTCTTCATTTATCATCCTTTTTGTAGTTTCCCATGATTTCCTAGCTATAGTGGGAGCAGATTTGTGTTCCCGAATCCACTTTCGGAGGAAATCTGTAGTTCTTTTATCGGATGTATACCCCGATCCAAAATCACCAAATTGATCTTTCAGATCATCGATTATTAAATCGCGTTTATTCTTAGCAAGAATTGAAGCAGCAGAAACAATAGGATATAAATCATCAGCTCTATGTTTTGATATAATTTGTTTCGGTTGATAATTCAACAAGTTTGATATCGATTTTGAAAATCGGTCCTCATCCACGTCAACCGCATCAATATAAATTATCTGAGGTTTTAAGTAATTGATGAGTTCAGCCATCTTGAGTTCTTCCAGTTTATTCATAGTGGTTTTAGTTTCTACCCTTTGGTCAATTTCCTTGGGAAAAACTAAAATAATTTTAAAAGAATGGCAATTATCTACAATAAGATCAGATAATTTACTCCTTTTCTTGGGTGATAATTTCTTAGAGTCTTTTACACCGATCTCAGTTAGGTAAGATAAATTAGATTTTTGGAAACATACACCGCACAGGACTAATGGGCCAATGACGGGGCCTTATGGCATTTAATTCGATTTGAATTAGATTCTACCAGCCTCGTCAATACCACAGACTATTTCTGATTCATTTTCAGGATTCTTGGATGAGTTCAATAAATTCTTCCTCACCATCAACTTCTTCCAATTTTTTTACTTTCACAACATGAATATCTTCTTTTTGAATAGCTTTGGG
>JAEOTL010000496.1 GCA_016839845.1 Promethearchaeota archaeon | reverse complement strand
TGGAAAGGTACACCATATATGAGAGTTTTAACCGTTAGTGAAGAAATTGACCCAGAACATGAAATAATACCTTTAGAAGAAGTATATAGTATAATTGAGAAAAATAACTCATTTGCAGTTATAGATTGTCCATGTCGATTAAGAGCCGGAATTAGTGGTGTTAGAGAATGCACTGATAAATATCCACTTCATAATTGCCTTCAAATAGGACCTGCTGCCGCGAATATTGGTATAGATCCCGGTGCAACAAAAATCTCAAAAGAAGAAGCTAAAGAATTGATGAGACAATCTGCAGAGGTAGGACTCGTCCTGGCAACTGACAACACAGCGAAATTTACTAGTGTGATATGCTCCTGTTGTGAATGTTGTTGCGGAATGTTGAGAGGTTTAACTGAATTTGATAACCCTAGAGCTATAGCTAAGGCGAATTTTATTTCTACTATAGACAAAAATGAATGTACTGCTTGTGAAACTTGTGTTGATCGTTGTAAATTTAATGCTATTACTGTGAATGACTTTGCTAATGTAAATCCTGATAAATGTATAGGGTGTGGTTTATGTGCTGTAACATGTCCAAGTGATGCGATAATGATGAAACGGTTTGAAAGAGAAAAAATACCTGGCTTGTCATAACCATAAGGTTTTATATTAAATTAAATCAAATAAGAAATATTCTAATAAACTTTATTTCAATACATTTTTTGTATTACCTAAGCTTAATAACTATAAGATCCTCAATAATGCCATTAACTAAACGTATTATACCTTGTTTAGATGTTACTGAAGGTAGGGTAGTAAAAGGGACAAGATTCATAAATATACGAGATGCTGGAGATGCTATAGAACTAGGGACATTTTATGATGAACAGGGAGCTGATGAGCTTGTTTTTTTGGATATCACAGCTTCTTCTGATAAGAGGAAAATTCTTATTGATTTAGTTGAAAAAACAGGGGACAAAATATTTATCCCCTTCACGGTGGGGGGTGGATTAAGAACGGTTCAAGGTATTAAAGAAATACTGAGAGCAGGAGCAGACAAAGTTTCGTTAAATACTGCTGTAGTTGAAAATCCTAGATTGATAACGGAAGGTTCAAATATATTTGGCTCTCAATGTATAGTGACAGCAATTGATGCAAAAAGAGTTTATGTAGATGAACCAAGAGAAGCAAGAAATAATGTTGTGATTCAAGTTGATGATAGACTCTGTTGGTGGGAGGTGTACATTCATGGGGGTAGAACTCCAACTGGAAAAGATGCGGTGTTATGGGGTGAAAAAGCAACAACTTTAGGAAGTGGGGAAATCCTCTTAACCTCAATGGATTGTGATGGAACAAAAGATGGATATGATCTAGAATTGACAAGGACATTTAGTGAAAGATTAGACGTTCCAATTATAGCCTCTGGAGGTGCAGGTAATCCTAAACATATTATTGATGCTTTTAAAGTAGGGAAAGCTGACGCTGCATTAGCAGCTTCCATATTTCATTATAATGAATACCCAATTCAAGCAGTTAAACAAGAATGTTCAAAAGCAGGGATTCCAATGAGGTTATAGATCATGCCTTTAGCTATTGCGATTATTGATTATGAGATGGGAAATTTAAAAAGCATTCACAAATTGCTTCAGTACTTAAATATTGAAAGTAGAGTTACCTCGGATCATAAAAAGATAAGGGATGCTGATGGTGTAATTTTACCTGGAGTTGGAGCATTTGGGGATGCAATGAGACATTTACGTGAGAAAATGCTTGTAGAACTTATAATTGATTTAGTAGAAGAAGGAAAGCCATTACTTGGTATTTGTCTTGGGCAGCATTTACTTTTTTCTCATAGTTCTGAAATGGGAAACCACGTTGGGTTAGACATACTTAAAGGTAAAGTAATTTCTTTTGATAAACCTAAGGTGGAGAAAGTTCCTCAAATAGGGTGGAATAATGTCTCCTTTCTTGATGAAGATCATTTTATTGTTCAAGGAATCCCAAACAACTCTTATTATTATTTTGTTCATAGTTATTATGCAATCCCAGATGAAAAAACCAATACATTAGGTATTACAAAATACGGAAAAATCGAATTTAGCTCCATGGTGTATGCTGATAATCTTGTTGCTACTCAGTTTCATCCCGAGAAGTCTGGCAAAAATGGGATTAAAATGTATCAAAATTTTGTCCAATATTGTAGGAAATGAAGCAACCTTTTTAGATTAATAAATGAATTTAAAAACACCACTTCAAATTTATACTTAGTGGATATACTATGGGTGGGCTTTTCGGAGTTTTTTCAAAAACTGATTGTGTAGAAGATCTTTATTATGGGACTGATTATCATTCTCATCTGGGAACGCGAAGAGGGGGATTAGCCGTAAAGAATTCTGGAGGTTTTCAACGGTTTATTAAAGATATAACAAAATCTCAGTTTAGATCCAAATTTGAAAAGGAACTCCAACATATGCACGGAAACAAGGGGATCGGAGTTATCAGCGATTATGACGATCAACCGTTAATCATTAATTCGCATTTAGGTATCTTTGCGATTACAACTGTAGGTAAAATCAATAATTTGGAGGAAATAACTAATGAAGCGTTGAATAATGGAACACACTTCTCCGAAATGCATGGATTGCATGGAGGTGAGATAAATCCGACAGAATTAGTAGCAACTATCATTACTCAAGGACAAAACTATGTAGAAGGGATTAAAAAAGTCCAAGATATGATTGATGGTTCGTGTACACTGCTCATCCTGACAGAAGAAGGTATCTATGCAGCACGGGATAAATTGGGACGTACACCGTTAATAGTAGGAGAAAAGCCGGGATCTTACGCTGTAGCAATGGAAACTTGTGCATTCCCTAATTTAGGGTTCAAGACTACACGATATCTTGGTCCTGGGGAAATTATTTTTATTAATGAAAGTATTGAACAGATGTCTCAGCCCGGGGATCGATTGCAGATATGTGCTTTTTTATGGGTATATTACGGATATCCTGCATCTGATTATGAAGGCATAAACGTTGAGGCTGTTCGGTATAGGTGTGGTTCATATTTAGCTAAAAATGATAGTGTTAAGATTGATCTTGTAGCAGGTATACCAGATTCGGGAATTGGCCATGGTATTGGATACGCTAATGAAGTTAAAATCCCTTATTCTCGACCATTTGTAAAGTACACTCCTACATGGCCTCGGAGTTTCATGCCGCAAGTTCAATCTATTAGAGATTTAGTTGCAAGAATGAAACTTATCCCTATTAAAGAATTAATTAACGATAATCGATTACTCTTCTGTGAGGATTCAATTGTAAGAGGAACACAACTCCGAAAAACAATTGAACGGCTTTTTGAATACGGAGCTAAAGAAGTTCATATGAGACCGGCATGTCCTCCACTCGTATACGGTTGTAAATTCCTGAATTTCTCAAGATCTCGCTCTGAGCTTGATTTGGCAGGAAGGTGGGCAATAAAAGATCTTATTGGCAGAAATATCGAAGATCCTGCTAGTTATGTCAATCCTGAATCAGAGAATTATAAAGCTATGGTCGAAGTGATATGTAAAAAATTGGGATTAACAACACTTCAATATCAGAGACTAGAAGACTTAGTTAGCGCAATAGGATTACCTAAAAGTAAACTTTGCACCTATTGTTGGGATGGTGTCGAATAAGCATTACATTCTGCTCTTAACTATTGAATTTTCGACTTCTGCTAATTTCTGGACTGATTTTATAGGATATTCTCCTGTTAAACATGCCAGACATAATTGATTTCTACTTTTTCTGATAGCGTGAGTCAGATCATCAATTGTTTGATACAATAAAGTGTCAGCTCCTGTCAATTTTCTTATTTCTTCTAGATAATCATCTCCATACTCAATTTGTAATCTTCCAGCGATTAGTTCATTTTTGGTAGGGAAATCAATTCCCATATAGCACGGGCTAATAATGGGAGGACAACTTAATCGTAAATGAACACGTTTAGCTCCACCGATCTCTTTCAACATTGTAACTAATTGTTGAGTTGTAGTACCTCTCACAATCGAATCATCTAAGAGAATAATTTCTTTATCTATAACCTCGCTTCGAATGGGATTTAATTTTTCTTTTACAGCAATTTTACGTTTAGCCTGCCCGGGCATAATAAAGGTTCTATGAACATAACGGTTTTTCATTAAACCCTCAACATAGGGTAGTTTCGCTTCTCTAGCATAGCCCACAGCAACACTTCTTCCAGAATCAGGTACAGGTACAACTATGGCATTCTCTCTTATGTCTGGACTTTTTAAGATGGGATCCCGTTTCGCTAAATAAGCTCCCAATCTCGACCTTGCTTTAGCAACTGATACTCCGTCAATGATGGAATCTGGTCTGGCAAAATATACAAACTCAAACTGGCATAACGCTGTTCTGTTTGATTTTACTCTTAATTCAGAATGAATATCCTTTTGGTGGCTGAGATGTACTACTTCACCAGGTTCAACATCTCTTAGAAATTTCCCTCCTACAACGTCAATAGCGCACGATTCGGAAGATACTAAATACAAATTTCTTTTTTCTGATTTCAATTCACCAATACAGAGAGGCTTAAAGCCTAAGGGGTCTCTCATGGCATAGATATCTCCATCATTTGTCATCAAAATCAATGAATAAGAGCCATCTAATATCTTTCCTGCTAATCTTAACACTTCAGGCCAATTTTCGGAACCAACTGCTATTGAGCCAATTAATAGGGCTATTACTTCTGTGTCTGTTTCCGTTATAAAAACTCGTCCCATTTCGTTCATATTTTTTTTGACTTCATCGAAATTCGCAATAGTACCATTAAAAGCCATTGAAAATTCAACATCATTGTTCTTGAAATGAAATGGTTGGATATAATCTGTTGATTTATAACCTAAAGTACCAGTTGTGGCATATCTATTATGTGCTATCCCAATATTTCCCCAATATTGAGAAAGAATCTTATCTTCAAGAACTTTTGATACTAATCCATCTTTTTTATAAGTGAAGATTTTACCACCTGTTTTCAGAATTGATATCCCCGTTGATTCTTGTCCTCTATGCTGTAAGGCAATTAATCCTTGATACAATAGTTTAGAAACGGAAAATCCAATATCGCTACAAGTCACGCCGAATATAGCGCACTGTTCTCGTGGTTTTTCTTTCATTTTATTTATGAAAGGTTAGTTTTAATATTATAATAAAGATAATCTTTCCAAATAACTTCAATTAATAAAAATCAAAAATAGCTTTTAATTATTAGTTTTAAGAGAATATTAGAATTTCGTTATAAGAAGTGTGTAAAATTAAATTAGACTCAAAATACCTTGCAATCGCAATATTAATCGGAGGTAAAAGTAAACGATTTGGAAGCGATAAAGGTCTTTTTGAATTTCACGGGAAACCCTTAATCTCCTACCAGCTTGAAATATTAAACAAATTTAATTATAATATATTTCTTGTAGCAAATTCTAAAGAACAACTTCAAAACTACATTGATACGATTGATATTTCTCCAATAATGGGGTTTATAATTGATGATCCAGATATAATCCCAAAACAAGAAATAAGAATACCTGTTATTGGGTTGTATTCTGCTTTTAAGGAACTAAAAAAGTTAAATTATGAAAAAGTATTTGCATTGCCGTGTGATAATCCTCTAATTAAGTATAATGTGGTAAATCTTTTAATTGAACAGTCTGTTGGGTATGACTGTTGCATTCCACAATGGGATAACGGATTTATTGAACCATTATTTGCAATTTATTCAATTGAAAAAGCACTTAATAAATTAACGAAAAACATCCAAGAAAATAATTTCAAATTAACAAATCTAATTGATGGGAACTGGAAAACTAATTTTCTCTCTGTAGAAAATTATATTGCAAAATTAGATAGTGAATTATGCTCATTTTTGAATATCAACTCTCTCAATGATATTGAAAAACTAGCTAAAATGTATTATAATAATAAAGATAAGAAAAAAAAGATATAAATTAAGATTAGTCTGGTCCGATTATCCCGCCAATAAGACCCAACACTCCGCCGCCAAGTAAAAGATATGTCCCGAGAGATAAGTCCCCCACTGGAACAGCTAGGGGAAGTATTCCATCAACTATGTCAAACTCTAAAAATACAAAGATATACTGTGAAATCTCAATTGGGAGTGTAAAGATGAATACTAAGAGCATATAAACACTAAGAAGTATTGCAAATAAAGAACCGATAATCGCAAGACCACGAGATTTAATACCAATTAGGATAAAAATCCCCCCAAGTGTAAAGATCAAAATTACCACTGATATAACAATTCCTAAGATATCTCCTGAAGTAAAAATGTCGATTAGGTTCAGATATAACCCTATCCCATATAAAGAAATACCAGGGGCAGGATTAACAAATGAAAAAAGAAATGTTCCCAGAAGCGCCGCTAGTCCTCCAATAATACAAAAAACTTTACCAGAACCCATACAAATACACTTTATTTTGATTTAGTTTTTTTAAAGATTATGAGATAGATAATAATTTGCATTTATAACATTATCTTATTATACCACAATTGAAAAGAAGCTTTTAAGACTTAATTAATATTTAAAAGA
>JAEOTL010000153.1 GCA_016839845.1 Promethearchaeota archaeon | reverse complement strand
TTTCTTGATATTTCTCTTTAAAGCCTTCCATGGGGATAAGTTTGATAAATTTATCGTGCTCAAATATCAATCCAGTATTAACATCATATAACATTCCTGTAATTTGGATACTTCTAGATAATTTTCGCCGAATATTTCTGAATACATTACTTAAAAGGGCTATTTGCTCACTCACATTTCTTACTTCGTTAACAATTGGTTTATAGAAATCTTTTACTTCAGAGAAGACATCCAAAGTATTTTTCGTTAAGGAAGGGAGAAATTCTAAAGGAATTTTAGACTGGAGATCTAATAAATTCAGTCTTGTCATACCACAATCTAGATGGCCTAATACGATTATGTTTTCAATATGGTATGTGTATACTCCAACAAGAATCGACCTTATTGTATCTTTAGTGTAAAGATTTCCAGCATTTCTTAGAATAAAGGTATCTCCTGGATTAAGTTGAAAAATTCGATATATATCTATTCTTGGATCCATACATGTAAGAATTAATAAAGGATATTTGGGTAAAGGATCCTTAATTTCAATGCTTTCCAAACCCTCGGAAATTTTTTTCTGAAATAGCAAATTCCCTTTAACTAATATTTCTTCAATATTGTTAGTCATTTTTGTATATTTTCCTCAATTTTATTATATTGGTTTTGAATAAATTACTTTATCTTTAACATTCTTCACTATTTCTGCGCTATTATAAGATTTCTTATTTTCAGGTAATAAAACAAGGATTATTCCTCTCAACAAAACAAAAACCCCTGATCCATAAAAACAACACCCTATAATCCCTTTGATTAGATCATTAGTCTTAACCTTAGAGTCGTAATAAATCCCAATGTCAAGAAATTCCTTATTTTTGTGGTCGAAGAGCAATATCACCACAGCAGCTAGTAGGAAAACAATGAAGGGATCAAATAGAACTTGAAAGTTTCCAGAAACTACTTGAGTAAATGTGGTTATTATAGATTTAATTCCTACATTATAAAAAACTAATAAAATAATTACAAAACCAGCCATTGAAGCGAGTGCATTTAAGGAGTCGTAAAATTTAATCTCCAAATATAGATCTCTTTGTTTCATAACCTCTTTAGTTCTAAGGGTAATTTCACCATATCTATAATAAATTATTGCTATAGATTTGACAAGGATTAATATCCCCGTTCCATGAAAGATACAGCCAATTATCCCCCAGCAAAAAGTATCAAGAAGGATATTATCGTACTCTTGATTATTAATTTTTGGAGAGATTTTATTTTTATCATAATTATAGATTAAAAATCCAATTAATGCACCTAATAAATAAGTTGAAAATAGATCGATCCAATCTAGAAGATTTATTAAAATTTCAAAAGAAAACAATAAAAATATAACAGATACAGATAACGCAGGTATGTAAGATATTTTATCTAAGAAAAATATAAACTTATTTAATTTCTCAAGTTTTATCTTATTCAATTTTGAATATCTACCTCAAATGTTAATAAACTTTAATATAAAACCAAAAAAAAAAAATATTAATTTTTAAAAATATTATTCTTGAACTAATATCTCTCTTAGTTTTTTGTTTCCCCCGTTATCAAAGAATTCTTTAATTTTGTCTGAATATTCAGGCAAAAGCTGTAGGAAAGGCATAATCGCTTTCGAAAGAGACGAGAATGCTTCATTACCATCTCCCATGATAAACATTTTATCAGGATTTATATGCTTAAATATTTCGGGTAAAATATTCGTCAATTGGACAGCTAAGAATCGCTCATCAGCACTCCCCATAGCTTCTACTTGTTTCTTAAAACCTTCAGCCTGTGCAAGCATTTGTTGTTTAATATTCTCAGATTCACCCTCAGCTTGAGCTATAAGTTTACGTTTGATCTGCTGAGCCTCTGCATCAGCTTCTATGATTTTTTTCTGCCTGTCACCATCAGCTTCAATCTTTTTCCGCTCCCTTTCTTGGTCTGCAATTGCAATTTCTTTTTCTTTTCTTCGTATTTCAATCTCCCTTTCGACTGATTGTTCTTGAATTCCGAGTTCGTTTTTAACTTCTAATTCTCTTAATTTTGACACTCTTTCGGCTTCTGCTTTAGCAATTCTAGCTTTTCTGAGTTCTTCAGCTTGTTTGGTTGCTTCCATATTTTTTTTTAATTCAGGTTCTACAATAATAACCTCCAAAATTTCCAGGGATTCAATAACGATACCCCAATCGGCTGATAATTCGTGTAAATCTTTCTCAACATTCTCAATTATCTCTCTTCTTTCTCTAATGATCTTTTCCAATGGCATGTTGGCACAGGTAGTTCGAATAATAGCCTCTGCTGCACCTTTCAATATTTTTTCAACATAGTTTTCATCTCGAATATTCCAAGAGACCGCGCTAAATGCTTTTTCTGGATCGATAACTTTCCAGATTAATAATCCCTCAATTTCAATGTTTTGGTACTCATTGGAGACTACTTGTTCATGGGCTTCGACAACTGTTTGAATACTAGTGGTTGGAATGACAATATAGTCATCAATTAAGGGAAGCAAAAATATGCTTCCTCCCAATCCAGCATGCTTTACTTTACCATTTCGCAAATGTATGACAAATTGGTTAGTTTTAAATTTCCGATAACGCGCAGCAAGAAAAATTACGAATAAAAATACTATTATTCCAACAGTCACTCCAATACCTACATATAAAGGTTTAAATTCTAGTAACATCAACTTCTTTTACTCAACCTCCATTTCATTTTTAATTTTGTTTTACATTTTTTTTTTGCTTAGATTTCAGTAATAGTAGCCGGTTATTTTCAAAACGACTAGAAGACTAACATGTTTTATTAAATCTTTTATCTAATTAACTTTTTACTATTATCAACTAATAAAACCCCATTTCTTACATCGCAAATAAAGACTCGCTCCCCTCTTTCAAAAATCGAATTTTTTCTGGCTGGTTTGACATGTAACCTTTCAAATCTCATTGGTGTATTAGATGGAATCTTTATTACTCCACCTCTCTCATCTACCTTTAATGTTACCTCACCTGCTTTCCCAATCAAATTCCTTGTTGATGAGATTCTATAATATCGCGACTTCGCAAGAAGTTTCCAAAATCCGTTAATAATTTTTACTGAGACATAAGAAATTGCAGGAGCAGCAAAAAATATTATAAATCTTAAATCTACTTGAATAAAATAAAATAAAGATAATCCAGTAATTCCATATACTAAAAATGCAGTTGAGAATAAAAGCATTATAGGAGCGGGAGTAATTGTAGATATGGCTGTATCCACTTCACCATCCAACTCAATGTCTAATTCAGAATCTACGTCTAAATCGGTATCAACATCTATATCACTATCGATATCTATATCCACCTCTGCATCTAGATCAATATCTATATCGATGTCACTGTCAATGTCAACATCTACATCACTGTCAATGTCAACATCTACATCACTGTCAATGTCAATATCTATATCACTGTCAATGTCAACATCTACATCACTGTCAACATCAACATCGACCTCAGCATCAATGTCGATTTCAGCATCTATTTCACCTGCTCCTGTTATATTAGATTCCATCTGAGCTAAAAGCGTTGATATAAATGATAAAATAAAACCCCCAATAAAGAATCCTAAACATAAACTGATGAAAATATCATAAAAATTTGGATATAGAAATCCAATTATAGTTGTTAATAATCCTACAAATATAATTAAAACTAAACCTATGCTATCCTTTTTTTTCCACCGAAAGTATATAAACCATCTATTGGAGCTTTTTTGTACCACTTTTACCTATCCCTCGGACATATTTATCAAATTTAAAAAAATTATTTAAATGAATATTAATATAAACGCCCTAAAAATCTAAGATCCTATTTTAATTTCACATT
This sequence comes from Promethearchaeota archaeon, assembly GCA_016839845.1. The sequence continues at coordinate 3,121 of JAEOTL010000153.1, read as the reverse complement.
GGTAACAGAAAATCGCTTCTCTGTCAATTTTTGCCCTACTATATTGACAATATTTTACTTAACCAACAATCGGTATCTCTGTTTTATTTTCGTCATATTGTTATGATTTCAACAATATGAAATATTTTTGAGATTCTTCTCGCTTAACACAGGGATTTACTCAATTAGCTTGACTCTGACTGAAGTTTTGATATGTACTGTGTGGTCTTGTTTTAGACTTATCGTAGGTTCTAGTCATAGATGCCCAGCAATACCAATACCTATTATAACCATTTTTCTTTTTTCACGAACATTTTTTGGATGCGCTTGTATATTATCCAATTTTGCTATATTTTTTTATATCTATCTATATTTTTTTGATTCACCGATATACATGTATATATGGATATATTTAAATCTTATGGTCAATATTAAATAGTGAATAAAATAGCATAATAATTTAATATGCAAAATATTATGAAATATATATTTATATATAGAACTCAATAGTAATTGATATTGATTAATAAAAAATTGTATATATCATTATATACAGAAAAAATCTATTTTGCTGTTTAGCGCCCTATTAATAATTAAGCTGAAAGTTTATTAATATAAAGATATATATTCAATTGAAGCATTACTAAAAATAAAGATTTAGGAGATGATTCCTATCGTAAAAGAAAACAATAATTCGAGTGAAAAGAATGAGTTCAAGGAACCTGAACACAGAGATAAGCCTATATATGTTAAAGTTACTGATGAAACAAGAAGATTGATTGATAAATATAAGTTAAACGGAACCACAATTTCTGACCTTGTAAAAAATGCCGTGAAATGTTATGATGATTTTAATTCAATTTCCCCTGAGATTCATGCTATGATAGAGATATTTAGAGAAGAAGGTGAATCTGATATTTCCTTTATTGAAAGGACAATAAAATATTTCGGGGACCAAAAAACTCTTGATAGAGATCTCTGGGTACGAGCCAGAGATGAAATGAAGATGATGCTCATCGGTAAAACTACGTTTAACCAGTTAATAAGAGCTGCAGAAGCTCCAGAAGATAGCCTTGAAAAACCTTGGCACAAAAATGTCGGAATAGATATTATTTTATGGTATAACGATTCTCACCCATTAAAAAGCCTATCGATTGAAGAAATATTAAAAGCAATCCAGAAGATATGGGTCGTCGCAAATTATTTTCATACAATAGATATCAATAAAGAAAAAGAAGATGAGTATCATATGCTCTTTAGGCATAGACAAAACAAACGATATAGCACCTATTGGCAAGGGTATTTCACAGAACTCTTTAATTCAGAAGATATGCCCTTTAAATTTGCCGTCGAAGGGACAGCATTCGATGAAACACTCTCGATGACAATAAAAGTAGGATATGAAAAATAGTTCTTAGGCAGAATTTACGATTTTTGTTTCAATTCTTTAATTTTCTTAAGATGGTATTCGATATCTTCTATCCATTCTTTCTTATTCTTAATATGGCAGAAGCAATAGCGTACAATTTTTCGTGCTGTATGAAAATTTAATTCAGCCTCATCATATTCTCCGATTTTTTTATAACATTTTCCCAACCCAACATAAGAAGCTGGTACAAACCAACCGTTTGGTTCGACTTCAATGGCTTTTTGGTACTTCTCAATAGCATTTTCATAATCACCAGTAATCATAAGAATTTCACCATAGGAATCAAAGAAATTTCCCTCATGGGGTGCTCTCTCAGTAAGTTTTTTAATGGTATCAATCGCAATTTGTTTATTCTTTTCATCAAAGACTCCTTTCTCTCTATTTTGTTTGAATATATAAATATGCCAGTATGCTTTATTGTTAAAATAGAGGTCATCATCGGGGTATGTTTCAGTTAACTCATTAACAATCTCTAAACCCTCTTCAAGGTGACCCGCCATCTTCAAGACATGGGCTTTTTGCATTAGAAAATGTCTTTTGCTCTCAGGGAAGCGATCAATATTTTCTTCTAAGATAACAATAGCCTCGTCGTATTTCTCCAGAGTCGCTAGAAGCTTTGATTTTATATAATAGAAGTCGATAAATTCAGTTGTCAGCGTTAGAGCAGTGTTAATTTCCTCTAATGCTTCTTCTAATTTATACATCTGTTCCAGAACGTTAACCTTAAGAACATATAGAATCCCTTTATTTGTAATATGGGAATCAGCATTAATCGCATCGTCTATTAAATCTAATACAAAATCGACGTTCCCCTCCCCAACATCAAATTCATAAATAACGCTATATCCATAAATCAATGCTTTTGCTGCAATCGTAATTGGGTGTTCCGAATTTATCTCAAATAATCTTTCCTTAAGAACCAGGGCTTCGCCAACATGACCTAATGATGTGTGAGCAAAGATAATTACAAATGATGCGGAAAGATATTTGATCTCATCATTTTGATGCTTTTCGTATTCCAATTCTGATTCGATTAGATCTATTGCTTCAAAAAATTTGTTCATATGACAAAGAACTATTGCTTTGAACAATCCAATTTCAAATTTCTCCCCCTCGCGTTCCATCAATGAATTTACAGAACTCAATACTTCATCGTACTTCTTATTCTTCAACAAATCTTTGGATTCATGGATTAACGATGTAAATTCAGGAATATTAATATAAGGTTCTAGTATATACAGTGCCTGAGGATGAAGATAGTAATACTCATGGTCTTCATCGAATGTTTGGGGTACAGCGTTTGCAGTATTATAATATTGGAATTCTTGCCAGATTGTACCTTCCAATTTATCAGTAATATCATCCAGTTTCCTCTCTTTCTCCATACGATACGCTAAATAGTTAATATAATCTGGTAAAAATTCCTTTAATGATCGTTTCAAACCAGAATTAAATAAACGATCGCAAATTTCGTCAACAATCGCCTCAACTGTAGACTCTAAAGTCAATGGGGGTGATCCTTTTGAAGTCTTCTCATACAATTTATTTAAATACGTGAATTTGGTAATATAATCCTCGGTTACCGCTCTTAGAACTTTCTCGATCTTCTCATTTGCTTGAAAATAGTAAATTTTATCTTCATCGGTGCTAAGTTTGAAGAATTTAACTGAAAATACTCCTTTATCCACGATTTTCCGAATGTTAAACTCAAGA
>JAEOTL010000062.1 GCA_016839845.1 Promethearchaeota archaeon | reverse complement strand
AGATACTGTGGCATTGAACCTAAAGTATTAAAAGTTGTCACTTCATATTTTCGTACTATATCCCAGTGTCTTGAAGCGGAAAATCGCTTAGATAACACGACAGGGACTTCACCATAATACCCAGGCATAGTGCATAATTGAAGTGCGTTTCCATGAAATAAAGGTAAGCATGTAAAAAGTTTAAAGCCAGGTTGTGCTATTCTACTAGCCCATATCATTACTCCAATGAGAACAAGTCCATACATACCTCTGTGAAAAAAGGTAGTGGCTTTAGGAAGTCCTGTTGTTCCAGAAGTATAGATTAGAGTAGCCATATCATTTGGATTAATTTTAACATCAGTATCTTCATCAGATACATCCATAAATTTTTGAAGAGATATTACTCCCTCAGGTAATTTAAAATCTTTAGGTGCTTCATTCAAATCTACAATTATATGCTCAATTTTTGGAAGCTGATCCTTTATCTTTAGAACATTATCAAGTAGTGACCAATGAGTTGCAATAAGTTTACTGTCACTATGATCTACAATGTATTGTAGTCCATCACCTTTCAATCCGGTATTCACAAGTACTGTATAAATTCCGATTTTCCAAGCACCAAATAATACAAATAGGAATTCAGGACTATTGATTTGATAAAGAGAAATACCATCTCCTCGTTTCAACCCTGCTTTCAATAGAGCGTTGGCGACTCGGTTGGATTGTAGATGCATATCGCGATATGTATAGTCTTCATCGATACCTTTGTCAAAATCTCTAACGAATGTTAGAAAAACTTTATCCCCGACTATTTCTGCTTTCGTTTTTACTAAATCAGCAAAACTGGTTGTGGGAGTAATTCTATTCTTTTCTGCTATTTTTTTTCCGATTGTTTCAAATGACATAATTTTTCAAAACTTAGTAGTATTTTTATTTTTAAAGAATAGTATAAAACATAATAAATTGTTGATTTGATGTTCTTGTACTAAATGCTTTTAAGGAAACCCTTCTTCATTTATTTTAAATCCATAAACTATGAATCATAAAATCATAATTAAAATCCAAAAAAAAAGTGTAAAAATAAGTGAATACAGTTGGAACGACTAAGAAATCTTAAGATATAAGCCTTAATTTTTAATTCATAAGTCTTCATTTCACGATAATTGCACTTAAATCCTAAGCTTTTACAGGGAGCTTCGAGTCCTTTTGTTCGTCGAACCAACCGCTCACCTGAAATAACGAATGAAATTCGATAAATAGATGAGTATGATATCTGTCAACTAATCTAATCCACTAATTGTGTAGTTGCATTCTGAGTTTCTAAGATGTTCTCAAGTTTGATCTTTCTCTCTTCGAGAATTATAATGCGCTTTTCAAGCTCTATATCAGTAAGCTGTATAATCTCTTTTTCTTCTTCTTCGCTGGTCGCTATTCGCCTTCTTCTTGAACCGAATATATCTTTCTCGTTTATTCCATCAAGTTGAGCAAGTTCACTTCTTATGTCGTCGATCATTAATTTTAACCGGGATAAAGTCACAGACTTCCCATCTAACTCTACTTGGATGCTAATATTGGTTTTCAAGACTTTTTCTCTTAAGTTACTTATTGCTTCTGATAGTTCATTGATCTCGCTTGTTATTTTTTCAAAATCTACAAAATTAGTTTCCTTCGCATTCTGCTCTTTAAAACCTTCTAAGGTACTTTCTTTGGGAATCACCACAAAAAAATTCTCTTTTCTCATCTTAATTTTTCTCTTCAACTCGTTTTTGAGTTGCTTGATTTGTTTTAACGCGCCTGAAACATTCATTCTTCTTCACCTCCATTTTTAATTTTTTTTATTTAAACCTATTATTTTTTGGTATACCCTTGACATGATTCGAACATGTGTTACCGAGTTCAAGGCTCGGTGTGTTTGGCCTCTACACTACAAAGGTTTCTTTATAATATGTACCTAATCTAATCTTAATAGAATTCTTATAGCCCTATCAATCATCCCATATGTTCATGAGATGGATATTTCAGTTAAACTACACTCAATTCAAGATATACATAAATATGCTCAAAGATTTATGTTGTTCAATAATACATAATAGAAGGAAAGTATTACAATAAGATGACGCAAAATGGAAACGTGGACAGGAAAAGCAGAGAAACCAAGAGACGATTCGAGACGAGATTTATGCATTCAATGAATAGAGCTTACGCTATAACAAAGCCCTTGCTGAAAGGGGAGCAATTGAAAATTCCATGTGACTCGACTCATAATAGTAATTATATCACATCATTCGTATATAAATTTTATCATCGAAATTTTCGGTAGTTTGTTTTCAATTTCATTTATTTAAATTCTCGATCGAGGTAAATTTGGTGATGATATGATGTATAAACTAACTCATTTAAAATTAGGATATTATTTATTTCCCTACATATTCCTTTTGAGAATATCCGAAACTTTTTTACAGAGATCTGTTGATTTTATTGACAACTGGCTTGTAAAGCAAAAGGTTAACTTCAATTATAACCTTCAATGTAAATTTCCTAATTTAAATAATTTACATAATAATAAGACATCTAAATCAGGATTTCCCGTCATATTGCTTTTGATTGCTTCTTTTTTATATCTTGGATGGAAATGATGTGGTTTTGTTGAAACATCCCATACTTTATCAAAATTATCAAATCTACAGCGATCAAGTTCTAATTTAGAAAAAATGAAAGAATAACTATATTCCTCGTAATCATTGTATACAATAAAAAGCTCTATACCATCTTTTAGAATAACATGGAGTCGCTTGAAATCAATATTAATCGAGAGAAAAATAATCAGATCGTCTAAGGATTGCTCAAGGAGATGTCTAGCTTTATTGAGTTTATCAATGGCGGACATTAATCGCTTTTCCATGTTTGCTTTTTTTGAGTCAATTCTTCGATTTGGTCTTGAAGATTTTTAAGAATAATTGCGTCTTCTTCAGCCTCATTTAAAGTTCCATTCTTAGCATGTTCTAAGAATACATTTGATGAGCTATAATCCCATTTTTTTAGAATTTTACCTATTTCTCCTTTAAGTGATCGTAGTTTAAAATCAACTAATTCTACCATGAAATCCATTTCAACAGATATCCGAGCCAATATTTATCTCCTTAATTTTCATACTAATATTTTCTAAAATAATTATGTGTTCAGTCTCTAATAATTTTTGGGATTTTGATAAAATTCTAGGCATGAAAAATCTGTAAATGTCATTGAAAATTTTATTAATAATCCCCCTTATTTTATGCTTTAAACCAGATTGCAATTTTAATTTTTTATAAATTGTATAAAGTTTAAAATATTGCTGATTTAATATTTTATAACTTAATATTTATGACTAAGAGCAATATTTAAGGAGAATAATTGAATTATGCCTTGGGAAAATGTAAAAGATATTTTACGCCCAAATATGGATGATATTCATATGGGTGTTATGAAAGTAGATGAGGATAAATGTAATAAATGTGAATTGTGTATGCAAAACTGTCCATTCCGGTGCTGGGAAAAAAATAAAGAAGGTTTTCCCGTTATGAAAGAGGAATACGCATGTTTTAGTTGTTACAACTGTAAAGTCGCATGTCCTAATGATGCGATGGTAATAATTGATTCTTATCATGTAGACGCGGGATTCTGGAAAACAGAGCCATATCCTTTACCCCCTGAAATGCCTCTTGAACCAGAAGATGCTGAGGGAAATCCAACAGAATGGAATGAAATTGAGAAAGCTATTTTTACCCGCCGAAGTGTGAGAAATTTTAAAGACAAACCTATCCCAGAATCTTTAATTCAGAGGGTTTTAGAAGCGGGTAGATTTGCTCCAAGTGGGGGTAATTGTCAACCATGGAGATTTATTGTTATTACCAATAAAGCATTAATTGCTGAAATTGACAACGTATCCAAAAATTTACTCGCGAATTTTTATCGAATGTATATGAACGATACTTCAGTTAAAGGTTTAGCAGGTATGGTAGAAGGACCCCCATTAAGTGTTCAATCTTTCGATCCACGGGTTATGCTTGGAGGTTTTGGCACAATAGCGAAACATAAAGAACTTTATCCCAGTATGGATGCACCTGTTGTGATATTATTACTTGCTGATGAAAGAGCTATAGGAAGTGCTGATTTAAACCTTGGTATATGCGGTCAGAATATGAATCTAGTCGCAAATTCTCTGGGAATAAAAGCTTGCTGGGTTGGGTTTATTGCTGGAGGTGTTAATTTCTCTCAACCAATAAAGAAAAAACTTGGTATTGAAAAACCATGGTACGTTGCTAGTTCATTAGTCCTAGGTTATCCAAAATTTAAACAAGAGGGGATAGTACCGCGTGAAAGAAGACCCGTATCTTGGTTCCGAGAGGGTAAAGAAGGAGTTGAAATAGAAGAAAAAGTAGCAACTACCACAAAAAGTAAACAAGAAGCATGATTAACTTTATTTAATCCTTTTTTTTTCTATACATTAACACTCTGAGTTTAGAGCTAATTATATTTAAAGAATGGTATAAAGTTTAAAAGAGTGGGAATTTAATATTCTATAACTTTAAAATTATGATTCAGAGTAAACTTAAAACGAGATTATCGTAATTATGCCATGGGAAGATGTAAAAGATATCTTACGCCCAAATATGGATAATATTCATATGGGTGTTATGAAAGTAGATGAGGAAAAATGTAACAAATGCGAATTGTGTATGCAAAACTGCCCCTTTCAATGCTGGGAAAAAAATGAAGATGGATACCCGATCTTAAAAGAAAATTACGCATGTTTTAGCTGTTATAACTGCAAGATTGCATGTCCGAATGATGCTATTTCAATAATTGACTCTTATCATGTAGATGCAGGAGTCTTTAAAACTTTACCGTATCCATTACCCCCTGAAATGCCTCTTGAGCCTAAAGATATTGAAGGAAATCCTACAGAATGGAATGAAATTGAAAAGCTGGTGCTTACTAGACGAAGCGTGAGAAATTTTAAAGATACCCCAGTTCCAGAATCTATCATTCAAAGAATTTTAGAAGCAGGTAGATTTGCCCCAAGTGGAGGTAATTGTCAACCTTGGCAATTCGTAGTTATTACAAATAAAGAAATGATAAGGGAAATCAACAAAGCAGGGATTAATTCAATTAGCCAAGTATATAATGCATATCTTAATGATAATTCTGTAAAAGCACTAGAAGGTATGGTCAAAGGACCTCCTCCAAATGTAGGAGGTGTTGATCCGAGAATAATTTTCGGAGGAATGGGCACAGTTAGTAAGGAAGGAGGTTTGGTCCCAAGTTTGGGGGCACCTGCGATAATACTACTTCTTGCTGATGAAAGGTCAATTGGTAGACCTCAAATGAGTATTGGTATTTGTGGTTCGACAATGAATCTGGTTGCAAATTCCTTAGGTATTAAAGCTACATGGTCAGGTTTTTTTGCATGGGGGGCTAGTGTTCACCCAACTTTGAGTAAGGAATTGGGAATAGAACCTCCTTGGTTTGCGGCTAGTTCATTATGCTTAGGTTATCCTAAATTTAAGCAAGAAGGAATGGTGCCTCGTGAACGTAGACCTGTAAAATGGTTCAGAGAAGATAAAGACAAATCTACTGTACCAGAAAGAAAAGATGTCCCCCAGACGGAAAAACAGGAAGCATAATTAATTCTGAATTCTTAAAATTAATACTTTTTTTCTTCAGACTTGAAAGTTTACTATAAATAGTTTTATATATATCTAAAAACAGACCAAAGAGAACAAGTTTTAATGAAATAAAAAAAATATGTAAAGAATTTATTTATGAAATAGATTCTAATATTAGTTCTACTAAATCTACCATTTTAAGATTTGAGTTAAGTTCTTCTATAGCATCAGATAGATTTCTGTAACAGAATGGGCATGTACTTACTAAATATTCTGCTCCTGTTTCTTCTGCTTCTTGTATCCTGTTTTTAGCCATGTCCATGGATAATTCTGGAAAACCTTTTCTTACTCCACCTCCCGCACCGCAACACATTGCAGCAAAGCGATTAGTCTTCATTTCAGTAAGATCTGCTACTTTTCTGAGTAGATTTCGTGGTTCTTCATATAATCCCATATGTCGTCCAATATGACAGGGATCATGGTATGTGGTTTTGATATCTAAGTTTTTTAACTTGATATCATTCTTAGAAATCAAATCATCTAGGAATTCGATAGAGTGGAGAATTTCTGTACCTTCTAATTTATCTCCATAATCCTTTTTAAATGTTCTATAACATCCCGCGCAACTAGTAACAATTCTCTTGATTCCCTTTTCCCTAAATAATTTGGTGTTTTCTTCAGCAACTTTTTCAAAGGATTTTCTATCACCAGTTCTCATGCCTACACTTCCACAACAAACTTCATGTTCTCCAAATACGGAAAAATCCACTCCTAGTTTGTTAAATAATTTAGCAGTGGCTACTGCAACTTGTTTAATTTGAGGAGTTAATGCTGAAGTACACCCCACAAAATAGAGAGTTTCAGCATCTTCCTTCGAAGCATCTTTAACTTTGAAATCTAATTCCTCTGTCCATTTAGTTTTTTCTTTATTATCCCGTTCATAAGGATTATATAACTCAACCATCGCTTTATTCATAGGAACTTGAGATTCTATTGGGTAACCTGCTGCTATTAAATCAGCTCTTAGAGCTTCAAAAGTATTAACATGATCCATGAGGTGAGAGAGTGGAAAATCAAAATTTTCGTTATGAGAGGTAAAACAAGCCTCTTTACATAGACCACAGAGTGTACACTGAAATATTATATCACTTATTTCTTGACTCAATTTTAAATGTCCCCAAAGAAGACCTTTCATGATAAGGTTCTTGCCACGAGCATTAAGGGGTTCCCATAAACTATTAGTTTTATACACGGGACAACTATAAAATATCCCTTTAGCAGGAAAATTTTTCACTCTGCACTGTCCACATTGAGCACATGCTAAAGCAGCATCTTTAAGATTACTTAAATTTTCTAATGGTTCTTTTGTCTCAACCATAATTTTTCACCTATTAATAATTATCAGTTAAATAGAATTTTCCAGGACTTAGTATTCTATTGGGATCGAGGGCTTTCTTTATCGTAATCATGAAATTGTAGTATTCTTCTGTTAATGCTCCCGAATCAACTAAGGCTCTACCGATTATTTCTCCCATCCAATAGTGTACACCCCCTAACTCCTTTATCTGGGTGATAATGAGATCTTTCCATATTTCCTGTTGTTTTTCTCGATGTTCTATAGTACTTATAAGTCCCGCACCACCCGCAACATCAATGTAATAGGGATTAACACCAAATGCTATAAAACCAGCACTTCCACCAGGTCCTATTTCTTGCATTTTCGCAAAATTTCTTTGTTGCCATCTATCATACATATCACGGTATGCAGGTAAAAGATTTGTAGGAGCTTTCAAACAAGCACTCATTGAAAAGATAAACCCACCTTGCCAACTATTATCAGACCATTGCCATTTTCCATCTTCTTCATAAAACCATTTACCAATATTACCCTCCTCTATTGTATCTCCTAACCTTTCAAATTCAGCTTCATCTGCTAGTTTTTCGATTCTCTCAATATTATAATCTAATTGTTTTTGAGTGTCGGCAACAGTAGTGTAATATAAAACACCACCTCTGACTTTCTTATTGGCTAAGCCTTTGGCAATATTTCGGGATACTAAACCACTCACATTATTGGGAGTATAATAGAAGAAATCATGTAATGGCAATCTTTGGTGTTGCCATTTCATCATCAAATTTGACACACGTTCTGCAGGAATCTCCTCTTTAGTTTTTTTAACTACATAGGTGGCATATCCTCGATATTCTGGAAGGGGAAATAAATTCATGGATGCTTTCGTTTTTACACCATGGATTCCAACATCACCTAAAAAGATACCAGAATAATCTGCTCCTAATCCAAATCTAGTAAAGGGTTTGTCACGAAAAGAATTAGCTTTTGCTCCAGTGTAGATTATCTCTCCTGTTGGTAATACGACTTCTAACCCAACACACTGTTCTGTGACAGCTCCATACATAGCAGCTCCACCCCCCCCCACTGTATTATTGGAAAGGCCCCCGCCAATCGAAGCAGAGAATCCAGAAGCCGGTCCAGTGGTTCCAGTGTAGTATCCACTTCCAACTCTGCTTAATTGTTCGCATAATTCACTCCAAGATATTCCAACTTCTACAGTAACTATCATATTATCCTCATCAACATCCAGAATCTTATTCATTCGGGTGACATCTAATACTATTCCCCCATCTCCTATTGGTTTTGCTCCTCCAGTTAAATCTGCTCCATTACCTCTGGGAATTACTTTAACACCATATTTATTAGCTACTTTTAAAATCTCAGAAATTTCCTCAGGAGTTCGTGGTTTTACAACAATATCTGGGATACCTTGAAGAGTAAAATCACAATTCATTGAATAGGAATAGCAAATTGGTTCAGAATTAGTGACGTATTTGGTCCCTACGATGTTTTCAATTTCCTCGTAGGAGTTTTGAATTTCATTCATAATTTACCATTTGATTTTAACAATTTATATAATTAACTGAAAATGTGTATAACCTAAAGAGAAGAAAAACTAATATTAATATTTTATATTGCACTGCTAATTTTAATATTGAAAATAATTATCAATTATCTTACATTATAATTTTGTATAATAATATGATGAGTTGGTTCTATGAGTGATAAGGTTTATATATATAGTGTTGGAATGACCAAATTTGGCAAATTCCTTGATAAAAGTATAAAGGATTTAACTCGTGAAGCGCTTACTTCAGTTAAAAATGACAACGATTTTGATTTGAACAATATTGAAGCTGCCTGGTTTTCTAATACCGGATGGGGAATGACTGATTTTCAGCATAGTATTCGTGGTCAAGTAGCCCTGACACCAAATGGAGTCGATAAAGTACCAATTACAAATGTAGAAAATGCGTGTGCCAGTGGAAGTACCGCATTTAATGGAGCATGGACTTATATAAAAGCCGGTCTAGTTGACTGTGCATTAGCTATAGGTACTGAAAAAGTATATCAAGAAGATCGAGCTAAGATGATGGGAGGCTTTATAACATATACTGATGTCGAACGAACAAGAGCTATGGTTGCTCAGATGCAAAAAGTAGCAGCTAAAGCAAGAGAAGAAAAAAAGGCAGCTGGTGAAAAAACTGGTAAGAAAGGTCATTCAGTTTTCATGGATTTCTATGCAGCAGGTGCCCGAGGTCATATGAAAGAATACGGAACAACACAAAGGCAACTTGCGGAGATTGCGGCGAAGAATCATAATAATTCGACGATGAATCCACTTGCCCAATATACTTTTCCCATGACAGTGGATCAAGTTATGGAAGATTATGAAGTAGCCTATCCATTAACAAGGGCAATGTGTGCTCCGGTAGGAGATGGATCCGCTGCTGCAATACTTTGCTCAGAAAAATTCCTAAAAGAACATCCAAACGATAAAGCAATTTTAGTACGAGCTTCAATTCTACGATCTGGTTCTTGGCAACCTGATAATGTCTCCAAACGAGCTTCTACGGCAGCCTATCAAATGGCAAAACTCACTCCTCAAGATATTAATGTAGCTGAAGTTCACGATGCCACAGCTTATGGAGAGCTCGAACAGATAGAGCAAATGGGATTTTGCGGATTAGGACAAGGAGGACCTTTTACTGAAAGCGGTGAAACACAAATAGGAGGAAAAGTTGCTGTGAACCCAAGTGGGGGTTTATTATCTCGGGGACATCCTCTAGGTGCTTCTGGTTTAGCACAAATCTATGAGCTTGTAACTCAATTACGTGGAGACGCGGGGAAAAGACAGACTGACAAACATAAATTTGCTTTAGCCGAAAATGGTGGCGGTACCATTGGTTCAGGACCAGCTGCTATGTGTGTACATATTTTAGAAGCCATTTAAATTAGAAACTTTATTATATTTTTACTCTTATTTTTTTATCTCTGACAAAAATTTGTGTGAGTTATATGAATTCAAAAGAATCAGTTGTAATATTCGATACTGACATGGATCTAGATTGTGATGATACAGGTGCCCTTGCAGTGCTTCATGCTCTAATGGATCTTGGGGAAACTGAAATTTTAGGTATCATTGTTGATGTCCCCGCTGAAGCATCAGCAAGATGTGCAATGACAATCAATAACTATTACAACCATCTTGATATCCCTGTTGGATTAGTGAGGGATGATGGTTTTGAAAGTGGCAAAAAATATCAACTCTACAGAGATACTCGTCAATTACTAAGGAAGTTTGTTAATCCTTATACTCAATCAGTTGTAGACCATTTTTCTAATGATTCTATACAAAATAAAAAAATATGGGATGCTGTTTCTCTATATCGCAAATTATTATCCAATGCAGAGGATAATTCTATTGTAATTATTGTCGTAGGATTACTTTCCGCTTTAAGGCATCTTCTTGAATCTAAACCGGATGATTTTTCTCAATTAAGTGGGACTGAACTTGTTGAAAAAAAGGTTAAAAAATTAGTCACTATGGGTATTGGAAGGTATCCTGAAGCGAAAGCAGAATTTAACTGGCTTATGGATTGGGAAAGTGCTCAACATGTTATTCATAATTGGCCAACACCCTTAGTAGTGCAATCAAATGGTACCGAATTCAGGACGGGACATACATTATCTCTTAAAACAACTGAATCAAATCCAGTTCGAAAGTGTTATGAAACTTTTTTAGGAGGCCCAAGAAAAGGAGCTTTTAGTTGGGATCTCATAACTGCATTATATGGTGTAAGGGGAAGTGGACCATTTTTTGATGAGAAGTATGGATATCGTTTAATCCTTGAATCTGAACTTGGAATCAACCACTGGATTCCTGATGGAAAAAAAGAACACCGGCACTCTTTTATTAACTTGAAAGGTCCAAATATCTCATTAAAAAGAGCAATAGAAAATTTGTTAGTAAAACCATCTTTAACGGTAAGGTAAGTTTTGCATTTATAGCCCCATTTCAATTAATTTCTCTTTGTTTAATCTTGCTTGTTCGTCACTAATATCATATAATAAAGCAAAGACAATAGTTCCTATTGTTATAATAATTAAAGGTGCGAAGGACATTTGTAGATTTAGCCCCCATTTCGCAAGAGGGGTTTGGTTTGCTCCCCTTGATGCAACATACCCCGTGGCAACTGCTACGATAGTAAAAATCAGAGTTTGGAAAAACCTACTAAATGCTGAAAATACAAGAAATATTCCTTGGTAACTCCCTTCTTCTCTCAGTCCCGTTTTTATGCTAGCATTATCTATTGCTTGAGCAGAAACAGTTCCAAAAAGTGTACTATTGGCACCAAATCCAAATCCACCTAAAGCAAATACGATTATACCTCCTACAAAGTTGTCCATAAAATAAAAAGCAAAATATGGTGGACACGCAATAATTAAACCAATAAGATATGTTTTCCCTGCTCCAATTTTTTTCGAGAGTTTTATCCAAATCGGTGCTGAACCTATAGCAATTAAACTAGCTAATAAAAGGGGCATAACAGTGTATATTACTCCTAAGCCAAGTGAATGTTTTACATAAAAATTAATACCAGTAAAAGTACATGCCATAGCTGTAGCCCATCCTAAGTAAGCGATAATTACTGCCAGCCAATTTTTATCAGTTAGCACGCGAGGTATCATCTTTAAAAAAGGAGAAGAACTTTTGCCACTCTCATCCAATTCGGCTCGAAATTGTTTCATTTCGTCAGGTTCACGAACAGCCCATAGGTAAGGTATGGTTAATAGAAAAATAAATAAAACAATTACAATGACCATACTAAGATAAGCGCTTTGATTATCTGCACCTCCAAATAGAGTCAATATTATTGGAAGGAATCCCGTCGCGATTAACATGCCAATTATTGACATAATCATGGATATCCCCCCTAGTTTCACTCGCTGTTCCTTACTCCGAAATAAATCTACTCCTAAAGCATTTCCATTAACTGTTCGAACCGTTCCAAATGTCTCTTGAATACATAAAATAAAACACAACCAGATGGATGCAATTATGGCCGCATCCATATTTAATACATTCCCACTTCCATCAACTTGAATATTCGAAACTGGAATGAATATCAAGAGTACCATAATAGGAGATAGTATAGCACCTAAGCAAATCCAAGGAAACCTCTTTCCATATTTTCTAGTAAATCTGGTGGATCGATCGCATAGATATCCTATGACAGGATCATTTAATCCATTATTTATAGAATAAATTAAAAAGACAACAGCCACTAAAGACCAAGGGATTAATAAAACTGAAACCGCATAAAACTGCACCATATTCATAATACCTTGAAAAACAAGAATCCCACTAATACTTGGGAGGGAATAACATAACATTTTCTTAGTACTCATCTGTCCTTTTTTATAAGAACTTGATTGTTTCTTAAAAGCTTGTTCTGTAATTATTAAATCACCTTACATTATGATTCGCTCTTTACTACCTTTTCTAAAGTGAGCATCTAATTTAATATTTATCTTAACTTTAATTCAAAATGAGAAGCTAGAATTTGTTTTAGCTTAAATGTGGTTCGTATTTTTATTTCCACTCAGTCGTGCAAATCCCACATTTGTATTTCTTGCCGTAGATCCGCGGATATTGCATTAAAACATTATTTTTATCTGTGAATTCCCGGATATATTTCTTATTCGTATTAAAACATGTAGGACATTTTCTTCTTACAGTCTTTTCAATGATTTTTTCAGAATCTAACTCCGAGGAAATTGTAGAATTTTCACTTAATCTTTTACTTGGTTCTTCACTTATAGATTCAGATTTTGAGATTTCCTTTCTCCTAAATTTTTTAGGTTTTATAGGGGGAACTGTGTATCCTTTATGAACTTTCGAGGTGGTAATACCATTAGGTTTCTCAGGTTCAAAAATAGATTTAATCTCATTAGAAATGTCAACTGGAAGCTCTTGATTATATAATTCCTCACTTTCAATAATTTTTGGGATTACTCTCTTCTTAAGTTCTAATTTTTCTTTTTCTAAATTTAGAATAACTTCTTTTAGTCGAGTAATTTCAGTTTCTAGCTCAAATTTGTTTGAGTTTTCCAGTTGTAATCGTTCTAATTTCTCTCTAATTACTTTATTATCGTGTTCTAGTAATATATTGGCAGAGTTTAAGGACTCATTTTCAAGCATCAAAGTTCTGTTTTCCTCTATTAATCTTTGGTACCCTTCCCCCGAGATTACCTTGGTTGAGGTTGAATATGGTGATCCAAAAGCAGTCGTTTCATTATTTTCGACACCCACTAAGGATTTAATGCTATCGAGTTCTTTCTTAAGCAACTCTTTGTAAGACTCTAAATCTTCCTGATTCCTTTCTTGAACCTTAACGACTTCGTAATAATCTTTTCTTTCCGTATCCATGTTTTTAGAATATAAATTTTATTGATTATATTAAAGGGAGTTATTTTCCGAAGAAGTAATAAAGTGTTTATTAAAAAATTTTAGGAAAAACAAAATAGGTAGGAAGTTAGTGCTAGAATTATTAGGGTTTTAGGGCAGGAATTTTTTCAAAAAAAATTTCATTCACCACATTCCCAAGAGACTGTGGATTATCTATTTCCAGTACTTCACCCGTTTGAACTGCTCTGGTCAGACTTTCCCAAATCTCAGTATTTTTTTTGAGAGCTTTTGAGAAACGATTTAATTTTTGTAAACCAGGATATGATTGTCCTTTAATTACATAACAAACCAAGAATGGCTCAACCGGATTGATAAGGATTAAGTTCTCACCAATTTTGATACGATCAATCGACTCGGAAAAGACTTCAGAGCTAAAACTGTCAAAAGCAGACATGAATGAACTAAAGAGCATATCAAAATCCCAATTCTCTCTAAATGAATAATTAAAATATGAAATCCCACCTTTATCCATGATTAAAAGTAAGATTGGTTCTTCATCGTCTATCTCTGGTGGCGATATTGCACGTTTGCCTTGCAGACGTTCTATAACATTATCAACTGAGGCAAGTTCTAAACGTTCTGCCATTGGTGCATCGTTTTCTTTAAGCTTCTTCCATTCAGTTAATTTTTCCAAGTAATTATCATGTTCACTTGATATTCTTTGTGCTAAATAATTTAATCCGTACAACTCGGCTAATCGTTGAGCCTGAGTCAATAATTGCTGAGCATCCTCGAAGTTCAGTTTAATCAGTGCTAGTTTTGCTTGTAATAACTTAGCTTCAGCTAAAGTCCAATACAAATTCTGCTCTTTTGCAATTTTTAGTAGATTTTTTATTAATGGATTTAATTCTTCAAGTATTTCTGGTTCATTAAATAATCGTACTTCCTCTAAATAGAAATCAAAGAGTTCACTAATAGCTTTTTGATAAATCACTGGATTAGGGTTTTCTTGAATCACTTGCTTTAATAACTTCTCTGCTTCTGCCCGATTATGACTTCTGCCACTTTTTATCAATAACAAAGCTTTTCCTAATCGGTATCCATGCAGCGGCATCTTATAAAGACTCGTAAAATCTTTACTTTTATATTTTTCCAATTGTTCTTCTAATTTATCTAAACAATCTTTAAGTTCTTCTTGTAAATCCATTTGATTATATACTAGCATTAAACCTAATAATGCGTTTATAATAGGTAAAGGATTATTTTTAATTTCTTTAGCTAGTAGCAAACCTGACTTAAGAATTTCTATTGCTAGTTCATATTCTCTTCTCGCAACGTAAATTTGGCCAATTAAAATCTTGGAATTTATGAAATTTTCATATAGATTTAGTTTCTCTGCGATAGAGCTTAATCGTCTATAATATTTTAAAGCCCTATCCAATTCACCTTTCATATAGTAAACATCTGCAAGATTTGAATAATTAAATAGTTTCATAAGAGCACTAATTGGTTTTGTTGATAAACTCTTCTTAGAATAGGCTAATGCTTTGTTTAAGTCGCCTTTGAGAATTGATACCCTCCCAAGCCTAGTGAGAATCCATGCAGCCCCAACTGGATCTCTTATCTCTTCAAATCTCGTTAAACCCATTGAAAGATAATCGACAGCCGAATCTATCTCATTTTTACGATAACACATGTCTCCTAGCAAATATAAAGTGTATGCTGCGTCAGTTTTACGCCCCAACTTTTCTTGTAGATCAAAACATTCAAGTGCTTCTTTTGAAGCTTCATCAAAATTACCTTTAAAACTATGAGCCATTGCTTTCCTATATAATATATTGGCTTTTTGACGAGAAATAAAACTAAGGGACACATCGCTTAAAGAGTTAAGCAAACTCTCTGCTTCATTGAGATAACCCAAGGATTCTTCAGCTTCTCCGAAGATTACCATATTAGCTCTAAAATTGAGGGCCATAATCATTTCAGGAATCCTCTCTAATCCCTTACTTAATCGATAAGCTAATTCACCAATCCTGGCAGATTCGGGATAGTTTTGTAATAAGGTATATATTTTACCCTTCGAGATAAGTAATGATAACTGATCCCCTGGTGTGAGCGTTCCCTTCTTTTCTATATCATTAATAACTTTAAGTGCTTCTAGGAACTTTCCTTCACGCCTTAGATTTTCTACATATCTCAAGTCTTTAAGTTCTGATTTAGACATTGTTATTGGATCACACTTTCTTGATTATAAAAATAGAAGGATTCGTTGTTTATATTTTTTTAGCACTGTTGATTTTAAGAGCATTAAATCTGTTATCTAAAGATTTCATCTACGACTAATTTAAGAGAAGGTTGATTTTCCAAATCTAACTCTTCACCTGTTTGAACTGCTCTATTCAAGGTCTCCCAAATTTCCTTATTATCTTTTATGGCATCTGAAAAACGATTTAACTTCTGCAAACCAAGGTAGGATTGCCCTTTAATCACATAACACACCAGAAAGGATTCAATTGGGTTTATAAGGATTATATTCTCACCTATTTTGATTCTATCAATAGATTCAGAAAAGATTTCAGAGCTAAATGTCTCAAAAGCGGACATGAATGAGCTAAAAAGCCAATTATAATCCCAATCCTTACTAAAGGGGTAATTAAAATATGAAATTCCACTTTTATCCATGATCAGAAGCAAAATGGGTTCTTCCTCGACTAATTCTGGTGGCTCTAAGGCACGACGTCCTTGCATTTGGGCAATAATTCTGTCAAAAGAAGCTAAATTTACACGTTCCTCCATTGGAGCTTTTATCTTTTTAAGTTGCTCCCACATTTCCTTTTGCTCAAGTATATGATCATGTTCACTTGAAATTTGTTGAGCTATTCCATATAAATCGTGAGATTCTGCGATTTTCTGAGCTTGTGCTAAGATTGTTTTTGCTTCCTTAAAATTCATCTGAATTAATGCTAACTTTGATTGTATAATTTTAGCTTGAACTTGATATAAATACGAGTTTGTTTTCTCAGCTATATAAAGTAAACGGTCAATCAAAGGATTAATTTCATCCAATACTCTTGAATCATTCGATATTTTTAATTCTTCAATAAGATATTCACAAAGGGTCAATATGGCATAAATATGGGTTGGAGGATTAGATATCTTATCTTTAACAATTTGTTTCAGAAGAAGCTCTGCTTCAGCACGATCCTGTGTGCGAGAACTATATGTTAGTAATATCCCTGCTCGCCCAAGTAAATATTGATGATTAAGCGTTTTATTTTTAGGATTTTGCTCAGCTAATTCTTGTAAACGATCAACATATTTCTTAGCTTCTTCAAGGGGAGCATTTGAATTTCTTAAGACGAGAATTAAGCATTCTAAAATTAATCCAAGAGGAAAAATCAATCCTTTGCTTTCAGAAATTACTAATGCACGTCTATCATATTCTACAGCTTTTTTATAATCACCTTTAACATGATAAATATTTCCGATTTGAAGTAGAATTAATGCAATATTCTTATCCATACCCATGTCCACATCCATATCCTCAACAAGTTCAAGAGCACTCTCACAATATTTTAACGATTTATCTATTTCTCCTTTCCAGTAGATTACATTTCCTAAATTATAAAGTAATCCAACCTTTTGACGAGGATTAATTTCTTCTATAGACAAACTTTTCTCAAAGAATTCGATTGCTTGGTCGAGTTTACCCTTATAATTATAAACAACTCCTATCAAGGATAGGCTATTGGCTATACCTTCTTGATTTTCCAATTCCTCATAGAGTTTTAAGCTTTTCTGCCCGTAAATCAGACCAGTATTGTTATCACCTGTAAAAATATATGAATACCCTATCAGTATTAAATTCTCAGCTATGAATATTTTATTCCCGATTTTTTCATATAAATCTTTACATTTAAGTGCCGAATGTAACGCCTTTTTATAATAACCTTTGTTATAATCTGTCCAAGCTTTAACTTCAATTCTCCTAAATAGGACGAGTGCCTCATCCATCTTGTTTTCTTTTATAAGTTCTTCCGCCTGTAATATTTCATCAGTTTCAGAATCAAGCATAGCGATATATAATATTTATTTTTTTTGAATTTTGTTACTTCTTTTATAGAATATTTCCTCTATGAGAGGTTCAATTGAAGGAATATCTTCTAATTCTGCAATTTGACTTGTTCTATAATAGTTTTCGAGAGTCTTAAATATTGATGATGACTCATGAATCCTATCTATAAATTTATCAAATTTTTGTTTTGCAGGATAGGTCTGTCCCTTAAACAAATAGCAAAATGAAAATTTTCCTACATTTTCCATGAGAACTGTCTGCTTACCAAACTTGACACGATCAAGCCCTTCAGAGAAAATTTCATCACTAATAGAATTGAATGCGTTTAAAAAGCCACCGAAAAGCTCATCATCGAATTTCCATTCTTCAGAGAAAGGGTAAGAGAATAATAGGACTCCCCCCTCCGCTATTATTAAAAGTAATATAGCCTGCTCATCCACTAGAACTTCAGGTTCTAAGGTACGAAGACCTTGCATTTGTGTTATTATCCCATCAAAAGAAGCTAGATCTATACGATCTGCCATAGGAGCTTTTGTTTTCTTAAGGTGCTCCCACATATCCTGTTGCTCAAGTAAATGATCGTGATCATTTGAAATTATTTGAGCATATACAACAAGATCATTTGATTCTGCAATCTGTTGAGCCTGTGCCAGGAATAATTTTGCTTTTCTAAAATCCATTTGGATTAATGCTAATTTTGATTGTATTAGTTTTGCTTGCACTAACCATATGTATGAATGAGTTTTTTCACTTATGTTTAGTAATCTATTAACTAAAGGATTTAATTCATCCAAAACTGTTAAATTGCCAGAAATTTTAAGTTCTTCAAGAAGAAATTCACAAAGAAAAATAATGGCCCAAATATGGGTTGGGGGGTGAGATATTTTATCAGTAAGAATTCGTTTAAGCAGAAGTTCGGCTTCAGCACGATCTTGTATCCGTGATTTGAGTTTTAACGCAATCATAGCCTTTCCAAGTAGATAATTATGATTAAGAAATTTACTTTTCTCAAATTCCTCAGAAAAAGCTCTTATGCGATTTGTAAGTTTCATTGCTTCTTCAAGATTACTTTCCCCTAGGACCGCAATTATTAATAATGACTGCAGTGCTAATCCAATAACAAGAGGTAATCTTTGGTTCTCACCTATTGATAACGAACGTATATGATATTCCTTTGCCTTTTTAATTTCACCTTTAAGTTGGTAAATTCCTCCGATTGTATTTAAACTCATTGCGATATAATTTTTACGATCAATCTCCTCTGCAATTTTGAGACTTTTTTCACAATACTTTAACGATTGATCAAAATTTCCTTTCCAGAAGTAAATCACTCCTAAGTTATAAAGAGCATCCACCTTTGTTTGAGGTAGGATTTTTTCAATATCTAGACAGCGTTTCAGGTAATCAATTGCTTGATTAAATTTACCTTTATAATTATATGCAAAACCTGTTAAGTATAAACTCTTAGCAATTTCTTCTTGATTCTCTAATTTTTCATTGATTCTTAAGCTTTTTAGCCCACATTCCAAACCTTTATCATAATCTCCATTGAAAAGGTATAAAAGACCAAGTAAATGCAAAATGTTTGCAATACCTAATCTATATCCGATTTTTTCATGTAATTCTTTAACTTTTAAAGCTAAACTTAATGCCTCTTTATAATTTCTTTCATAGAAATAACCCCATGCTTTATCCACAGCTTTTTGGATGAATTTAAGAGCTTCCTCTTCTTTATTCTCTAAAATAAGTCCTTTTGCTCTTGATATTTCATCAGAATTGGAGTTATTCATACCAATGGTCAGATTTCTGGATTTTTTAAAAATTAAAAATTATAAAATAGAATAGGAATAAGTTTAAGCTTTCTAATCTTCTACGAGATGCTCTGTATAATCATGGTCATAAGAATACATGTGAAATTTATTTGGGCTTAACAGAAAGTTTGGGTCAACTGTTTTTTTCATATCTTTAAAGAATTGCATAAACTCAGGAGTGTAAGCGCCTGCTTCGACGATTGACTGACTGATGGATTCTCCAAGCCAATAATGAGCACCTCCATAACGAACTTGATGTCGTATTTTCTTATGCCAGATATTCATTGTAGTTTCACGATGTTCATCAGTATTATCACCACCGAGTCCCCCTACAATCACACAGTTTCCGTTAGGCAGAAACATAAGGAATGATGCAAAAACGGGATATGGGGGATTCTTTGGTGGAAATTCTTTTGCATTGCTTATATTGAATTGTACTCCTTTTTGAACACTTTCATTTAATCGGGAAATCGCAACTTTATGGCACGTTGTACAAGAACTTTTAGGAGGTGCAGTTGAGATATATTTCTGGAAGAAATTAAACTCTTCCTTTAATGTGAATTTCCAATCTTTCGATAAAACCATATCTAAATCAATCTCCTGCCATTCAAATGATCTAGTCACATCGTCTTTTAGCATAATTTCATTTGTTTTTTCGAGATATATATCAATAATTCGTTGATCTGTTGCTTCTAATGTCACTGAAAATACTGGTCCGGTTATTTTTGGCCTTTTTTCGGGTTTATTAACAACTTGAGCGGATAGTAGGTTGAATAATATGGACGGCCATACCATTAAATCATTTAAACCATCTCCGACTTCCATCCGCATTTTATGAGCCAGTTTAAACACCTGACTATAATCATCCTTTAAGAGCATAAAGTATCGTCGTTGCTTATAAGGAGGATCAGGGAATAATCTAAGGAAAGCTTTACATTTAATTCCCATGGTTCCGACATCTCCCATGAAAAGACCAGTGAAGTCCGGTGCAACACCATAACGGCAGAAGGGAGTTGCATATTGATTTGCTGCTGCTCCAGTTCTTATAATTGTGCCTTCTGGATTTGGTAAAACGGCTTCAACACCCAAACAAATATCTGGTGTAAGTCCATATTTCGTAGAACTAAAACCTACAGTAGCGTTTGAAAGCCCTCCGCCAATGGTAGCAGAGTATCCACTTCCAGGTCCAAGAATACCCGTAGTCATTCCTTTTTTCTGCAGTTCTGAGAGCATCGAACCCCATGTAATTCCACATCCCAAAATACAATAATAATCGTCTACATTTATTTCATGGATTTGATTCATCCGTGTAAGGTCGATAAGAATTCCGCTTTCAGTGACAGAACCTCCAACTAAGTCTGCCCCCCCACCTCGTGGTACCATTCTAATTTTATATTTATTGGCAATTTTAACAATTTCCGATACTTCTTTTGTAGTCTCTGGTTTCACAATTATATCAGCCCATCGATCTGGAAACGCTGGATCGACATTCCGAGAATACGCAGCCTTCATGAAATCTTTATCAGATACGAAATCTGATCCAAGCACATCTTCTATTTCTTTATAGGCATTTTTAACCTTGCTAATTTTTCACACCCTATATTATAAAAATTGTAATAATTAAAAGATAGACCGCATATCCTAATAAAAGTTATGTAGATATTCACTAACAACTTGGGGTTCAAAAGGCTTTTAAGGAAACTCATCTTCATATTTTTTAATCCAAAGATTGCATATCAAAAAAATGGTTTATTCTAAACCCCAAGAATTAATAAACGCAGAAGATCTCATGAATGATGGGAAATTAGAGGAAGCTCTTAATAAAGTAAGTAAATTCGAGAATAATTCCGAAATCACCCTACAAGATCAATTATCAGCACTTCTTATAAAAGGAAAATTGTTTATTTTTTTTGAAAGGTATAAAGAAGTAGCAGAAATCGGGAATTCAGCATATGAATTGAGTAAAAAATTAGAAAGGGTTTCAGAAACTATTGAAGCACTTAGTTTAAAGGCTTTTGCTTTTAGTAATTCAGGGCAAGTTGAGAATGCACTCAATCTAGTTTTAGAAGCTGAAGAATTGCTCAATTCAGTTAATATTATTTCATCTACTCAGTTCTCTAGATTGAAGATAGGTATTTTACTCCCCAAAGCATGGGCATATTATATAAGATCCGATTTTGAAAAAGGATTAGAAGTAGCATTAGATGGTTTTTCTTTAGGAGAAAAATTAGGGCTAAAGCTTGTTAACTTATTCTTCCTGTTAATAACTAGTTATTTATATCTGGTTACCAAAGGGGATCCTAATGCAGCGTTAATTTACGCAGAGAAAGGTTTAACCATTGCTAAAGAATTAAATTCCCAGACATGTATAGCACAATGTCTAGCATTATTCAGTCATATCTATTATTACAAAGGCGATTTGAGTCAGGCATTGGAACTCTGTCATAAAGGTTTGATGATTAAAGAGATTGGTGGGGGTTCCAAGGGTATTATTTTGTTAACATTAGCAGACATATATAGGGAAAAAGGAGAGTTAGACACATCTTTGGATTATTTCAAGAAAGGGATAATGCTTGCTGAAGAGAGAAACGAGTTTTATACATTAGGGGCGCTTTTATCACGGATTGCAACAACATATAGAATAAAAGGTGATAGTTTAGAAGCGCTTAAGTACATTAAACGCTGTGTTTTATTTTTAGAAAAGGAAGACTTTTTTATTGCGAAGCAATTTGCGTTGTTAGATCAGTTCTTCATAAATTTGGATGATAATTCATTCGAAAAAGCTCAAGAATCTTTAGAATTATTAAAAAATACAGCAGATCGGACCACGTCTAAGGTAATTTCTCAAATCTATTTGTTAGCAAAAGCTTTATTTTTAAAAACAAAGAGTCGTGCACGATATAGAGCTGAAGCGGAAGATATCCTAAAACAAATAATTGACGATGATATTGCTCACACACAAGTTTATATATTATCTTTGGTAGCTCTTTGCGATTTTATGTTTAAAGAACTTTATGAATATAATGAATTGGAGATCCTGGACGAATTAGAACCTCTAGTATCACGATTACTTAAGATAGCAGAAGATCAAAATTCTTCCCTTTACATAGCTGAGGGAAAACTTTTAAAGGCTAAACTAGCATTAATTCAAATGGATCTTGATGATGCAAAGTTACTTCTGACACAAGCTCAGCGGATCGCTGAAATGCACGGTTTAAACTTAATGGCACATAAAATTTCAAGCGAGCATGATATTTTACTTGAACGTATTAACGATTGGGAAAATTTGAAAAAGAAAAATGCCCCTATGGCTGAAAGAATTGAATTAGCCTCAATTGAGGGTGTACTGGATCGATTGCAGGGTAAACGTGCCATAGAAGCTCCTGAGTTGATTAATGAAAAACCCACTCTACTCCTGATAATAGCAGAGGGGGGTGTATTACTGTTCTCATATCCATTTACAGATGAATGGAAGCGTGATGATGAGCTTTTCAGTAGTTTTTTATCCGCATTTACTTCATTTAGTAGTGAATTTTTCACAAAAGGCCTAGATCGTGCGAAATTTGGAGATGATTTAATATTAATGGAATCAATTGGTCACTTTTCGATTTGTTACTTATTTAAAGGGCAAACCTACCCTGCTACGCAAAGATTATCGAAATTTACTGAGGAAATTCAAAATGCTACTCCAGTTTGGCAAACTCTAGAAAATTTTTATAACGCAAGCCAAGTTCTTGAGTTGAAAGATAGTCCTAAGCTTGAATCCCTTATAACAGAAATATTTATCGATAAGCCAAAATAAAAAACTCTTAGAGAAAAATGTCAGTTTCCACATTAGATGATATAGAACGGTGTTGGAAACTCTTAAATGATGGGAGAGAAGAGGAAGCGTTAGACTTAGTTATTGAAATCGAAAAAAAAGAAAATCTCTCTCTGGAGGAAAAGCATAGGATAAAAATGCTTAAGGGATATATACATAAATCCTTAGGACAGTTCAAAAAAGCTTTTAATATAGCTGAAGATGCTTATAATGAATATGAAAAAATGGGAAATGATTTTCTTTTATTAGATGTTATAAATTTGAAAGTGTGGATTTTATTTTATTTAGGAAAAATGCTTAGTAAGTCATCTCTTGATTTAATAAAACGTGGGGAAGCTGCTTTTAAATCCATTTCAAACAAATCATCGCTAGAGATCGCTATCAAGGAAGCACGCTTTCTGTATTTGAAAAGTATAATTAATCTTAATTTAGGAAATTATAATATCGCTTTAGAATATAATAAGAAATCTTTAGAGTTAATAGATAAATTTAATATTGACAAGTATGAAGACCAAAAATATAGAAGATCGGTTGTAACAATAAGGGGATTTATATACAACGCAAGAGGTGAACTAGATCTCGCTTTACAGTGCCATGAAAAGAGTCTTGCTCTTAAGCTTAAAGACACTAATTATGAAAGATTTTTTGATAGTATTAATTTTTATGGAATTGGGCATGTTCTATATTCAAAAGGTGATTTGGATAGCGCCTTAAAATATTTTAAGCAAAGCTTAGTGATTTTAGAAGATCTTAACTTATTAGTTGTATATGTCGGTGATGCCAGTGCTACATTAGAAGGGTTAATCCGGGTAATGATTGCAAAAGGTGACTATGAAAGCACTCACTATTATTTAGATCTTTTTAAACAAATAATCGATGAAAAACCATGGAAAAGAGCTATTTCTTCCTACAAATTACTTAAAGCAAAAGCATTAAAATCAAGTACACGCAGTCGTGAACGAACTGAAGCTGAGAACATCTACAAGGAAATAATTAAAGATGAGAACAATCCTTCCTGGTCGATTAATGCTGCTTTAATTGATATATGCGACCTGTATTTGAAAGAATTGAAGTTAACGAATGATTTAACAATTATTGACGAAATAAATCCTTTCATCATAAAACTTCAAAAAGTTGCCAAAAAAGAAAAGACTTACACTATTTCAGCTAAAACGAATTTATTGCAGGCTAGAATTGCTCTAATCCAAATGAATATGGGTGATGCCAGGCGATTCCTTTCTCAAGCGCAGCAGATAGCCGATGAAAATAGATATCACCATCTAGCACAGATTATTTCAATAGAACACGATAATCTAATAGGTCAGTTAGATGTGTGGGAAAAACTCAAGAAAGCAAATGCGCCCTTATCAGAACGATTGGACTTAGCTTCAATGAAAGTAATAATGGATATTATCCTAGAATCACGTCCAGTTAAACTTCCTGAATTAATCGATGAAGTTCCTGTTTTACTTTTAATTATCGCAGAAGGTGGAGTTCCCGCTTTCTCTAATCAATTTGCTGAAGATTGGGATATTGAAGATGGATTTATCAGCAATTTTCTTACTGCGTTTAATACTTTTAGTGAGGAGGTGTTCTCTAAGGGGCTTGATCGAGCAAAATTTGGAGAATTTACACTAGTAATGGATTCAATTGGGAATTTTACGGTATGTTACTTATTCAAGGGACAATCATATCTCGCAAAGCAAAAACTGATTAACTTTGCTCATCGTTTACAGAATACAACTCCATTATGGGATGTCTTTACCAATTATCATCAAACACATCAAGCCATAACCTTAAGTGAGAATCCTGCCTTAGAATCACTTTTGAGAGAGATATTTGTTAAATAAAAAACTCGAGGAAAAAAGTATGCCAGTTTCCGTATTAGATGATATAGAACGGTGTTGGAAACTCTTAAATGAAGGGAAAGAAGAAGAAGCTTTAAGCCTAGCAATCGAAATTGAAAAAAAGGAAGATCTCTCTCCAGAAGAAAGACTCAAAATTGTCATATTAAAGGGTAATATACACTATGCATTAGGCAATCTTCAAATTGGTTTAAAATTAGCTGAAGAAACTTACGAAGAATATGAAAAATTTGGAAATGATTTTCTTTTAATCGATGCCTTAAATTTTAAATTATGGTGTATGTTAAATCAAGGCCAAATTCTTAGCAGGCCAGCTTACGATTTAATAGAAAGAGGAGAATTACTGCTAAATTCTATTTCAAAAGGAACCTCAAGTAAAATCGTAATTAAAGAAACACGTTTCTTATATATGAAGGGAGTTATGAATTTTAACAGAGGAAATTATAATTTTGCCTTGGAATGTTGTGAAAAGTCATTGGAGTTAATGGAGCAATTTAAGATCGATAGTCTAGAAGACCAGAAATACAGAAGATATATTTTAAGTTTAATAGGTCATATTTATACTCATACGGGTGATTTAAAGCTTTCTTTAGAATACCATGAAAAAAGTATCGCTCTCAAAATTGGGGATACAAATCTTGAATTGATATTGGATACTAATGAATATTGGGAAATGGGATATTTATATTACTTAAAGGGTAATTTAGATAAATCTCTAAATTTGTTTAAAAAAAGTTTAACAATCCTTGAAGATCTTAACTTCTTAGTAAAATTTGCACCACTCTCAGGAGCGACATTACAAGGTTTAATAAAAGTATTGATAGCGAAAGGAGATCATGAAGGGGCTCAACATTATTTACAATTATTTAAACAAATTAATGATGAAAAACCCATGATACAGAATATTTCTATGTATAAATTACTCAGAGCTCGAGTATTAAAATCAAGTACAAGACCACGTGATAGAGCTGAAGCTGAAAAAATATTGAAGAAAATTATTGAAACAGAAAAAGAGTTTTCATGGATAGTGATAAATGCTTTAATTGAAATATGTGATTTGTATATAAAAGAACTGAAACTCACCAAAGATGTTACTATTATAGATGAAATAAACCCTTATATATCACAACTTCTAAAACAAGCTGAAAAAGATTACTCGCTTATAGCAAAATTAAAACTGTTACAAGCACGCCTTGCATTATTTCAAATGAATATGGGTGATGCTCGAAGGTTACTCGCTCAAGCGCAAGAAATTGCTGATGAAAATGGGTATCATAATCTAGCTCAAACAATTTCAATAGAACATGATTATTTGTTGAGTCAATTAGATGTATTAGATAATCTTAAGGAATCAAACGCCTCAGTTTCAAGACGAATGAGTGTAGCTTCGCTTGGCGGTTCTATTAGCAATCTCATGGAAACTCGAGAGGAAAATATACCAGAAGTTACTAATGAAGAGCCAGTCCTACTTCTAATTTTAATAGAAGGTGGTGTTCTCCTGTTGTCGTTTCCATTTAGTGATGAGTGGAAAAGTGACGAAGAACAATTTGGAAGCTTTTTAACGGCTTTTATGTCTTTTAGCAATGAGTTTTTTGCTGAAGGGCTCGATCGTGCTAAGTTCGGTCAGTATACGGTGCTCATGGAAACATTTTCCAAGTTCTCAATCTGTTATCTATACAAAGGACAAACATACTTCGCTAAAAAAAAGGTTGAGCACTTTATTGAGCGTCTTCAAAATATTCCTTCAATAATGCAGACGCTTGATAAATATGCTGAGACAAGTCAGGTTATCGAATTAAAAGACTTTCCTTTTCTTGAAGGATTTATAACAGAGATATTTTTGAGTAAAAATCCTGGAAATATTAAGACTGATTAATTATTATCCCAGGTGGATTAATTAATATTCTTTATTTGAGTATCTTTTAAACCAATCTTTAATATCATCAAAAGATTTTAATCCTTGTGCTACGTCTAAAGTAACTTCATATACATCTCCTTTAGGAGGAGAAAATTTATACCCATTTTTATATAGAAAAATATATGCTATTAAGGAAGCGATCCTCTTATTGCCATCTGAAAAGTAATGGTTATCTACAATTTCCTTATATAAAATAGTGACTTGATCCCATATAGATGGGGCATCTTTAAAAGGAATACCCCATTGTACTTTATCAAGTGTAGACATAAGCCCTTCCCGATTCATTAATAAACCTACCTTGATTTGATCCTTAAATAATTCCTCAACGTAATCAAGATTAGGAATCCAAATCACTAATCTTCACCAAGTTTTCGCCATTCTTCACCATATTTTTCCATAAACTGTTTAACTATATCACGATCACGCTCAATTTCTTCTCTTGCTATTATTTTTTTACTTTCTAAATACTCCTTATAATAGTTTTGAATTAGAAACCGAACAACCTCAGCGTCATTTTGTATTCCCAAAACGGATTTGATGATATTAAATCTTGTTGATAAACTACCTCTTAATTCCGTATGTAGTACTTTAGGTTTTTCTTTTTCCATTATTTTACAGTTCTAATTTAAGTAATTACTTTAGTTTACAAAATATTACAGATCAATATAAATTATAAAGTTTTGTAATAAATTATTTATTCCTATACGATATTTGTTGTTTATAATTGGGATTTTTTTGGGGGATTTTTGCTTTAATAGATAATCTCCAGTCTCTAAGTAAGGTTTTTAGATTTTCAGTAATCTCAGGAAATTTCCTAGATATTTCGTTTTTTTCTTCAATATCATTTCTTAGATTATACAGTTCAACATGGTCATCCTCAAAAAACTCAATCAATTTATAGTCGCCTTTTCTAATCGAGGATCCTGGAGTCCCTCCTTGATTTCCATAATGTGGATAGTGCCAAAATAAACTTCTATCATACATTGTCTTCTCTCCTTTTAATAATGGAAGAATGCTATCCCCATCTTGATGTTGCTCAGGCATCAAATCAATTCCTGCTAGTTCCAAGAAGGTTGGATAAAAATCGTTAAAGTTTATAGGGATTTCACAAGTCGAATTCTCCTTTATCTGTCCTGACCATTTAACAATTAAAGGATCTCGAACTCCTCCTTCATACATCCACCCTTTTCCTTCCGATAAAGGGGAATTACTAGTTGGTGAACCTTCTGCTGTGGCTAATCCCCCATTATCTGATGTGAAAAACACAATTGTATTCTCAGATTCTCTTGATTCTTCAATAGCTTTAAGAATTCTTCCCACGTTTTCATCAACAGAGTGCACCATGGCAGCATAATTCGCACTGGATTGCAATTTTCGTCTCCTAATAACCAAATCTTTTTTTCTCTCAGTAGGAAAATGATCTCCGTCTTCAAAGGGGTAAATTTTATCCAAACCTAATCTTTCTTTTTTTTTTCTGAAATATTCGATTTTCTCAGGTTTAGCCATAATCGGAATATGTACACTATAATACCACATGTTCAGAAAAAAAGGTTTTTCATTTTTGCTAGTAATTAATTCAATTCCTTTATCAGTAAGATAGTCCGTCAAATAAGTTCCCTCAGGAGCATCATTATCATCAATAGTAGGAATATTCCACGGGTTGAAATACCCTTTAAATGATAAACCCCAATGACCTCCACCAATATTTACATCAAATCCATGTTTCGCAGGATAATATTGTTCCTCTCCCAGATGCCATTTACCGACGTGCCACGTGTTGTACCCATTTTCCTTTAAAACCTTAGCTATTGATTTTTCTGACAAGGGTAAATGATCAATGAAGGGTGCATCTATAAGCTTACCTTTAGATCTTCCACCTATATAGTTTGTAAGACCAATCCTAGCGGGGTATTTTCCTGTCAGTATACTTGCTCGAGCGGGAGAACACACCGGGCAGGTTGAGTATGCATTTGTAAAACTCATACCCTCAGTTGCGAGTTTATCGATATTCGGTGTCTCATAAAACGTACTGCCGTAGCATCCCAAATCCTTCCATCCCATATCATCGATGAGAATAAATATAATATTCGGTTTTTTCATCTATTATAAACTCAATTTTTTGAAAATAGGAAATATTGTATAATTTCCTAATATAATTATTTATTTCTATCATTTTTGCCTTATCAAATTAACTTAATTATCGTATGTGAAGGTAAAACTTTAAAAATTAATTTACGTATAAGAATCTAGAAATAGGATTCTCTTGAAATAACAACCTTATATGGTGTTTATTTATAGCTCTATCTTATTATGTCTTACTTAATGGCCTTGTAGTTTTGGGCGTACTTATTTTTAGTATTATAACTGGGGCATACTTCTTCCATAAATCAAGGGAGTTTGATATTAAGCTTCTGTCTTATTTAGCCCTAATGATTTTCTTCATGGGATTTATGTGGTTAGGCCCCATCGTCGATTTCGCAACGATAGTTTTTACAATGGGAAATAATATGGATAATTCGTATGGATTGTATAGTATTTTAAGTTATATGTGGGTTCCCATACCATTAATTTTAGCAATGCTGATAACTGCGCAGATTTTATTACCTGAGATGAAATGGTATATTGTCTCAATTTATGTAATTTTGGGAATAATCTTTGAATTCTTTGTATTTTTCGATACGTTGAATTCATTTATTTTTGACGATCCTATAAATCCAGGTTGGAGTTTAATTGATGCGAGATTCAATGTTTCATCTCCCGCATTCGTTCTTATCGCTATTTTTGATTTTTCTGTTCTTTTTAATGGAATTGGTTTCCTTCGCAAGAGCATTCAATCAAAAGGTATTATACGTAGAAAAAATTTATATTTGTCTATTGGATTCTTTATTTTTGTTTTCTTTACGATTTTTGATGTATTTAATTTTCCAGGATTCTCATTGTATATTGTAAGAATAGGGATAAATTTTTGCTATTTGTTTTTTTATTTAGGATTGAAAGAGGAATCTGCTAAACCAAAAAAATTATTGCCTAAAAAGCAAGCGAAAATTAAAGATTCATTATTCTTTTTCACTGAAAAACCGGGTCAAACAACTGAGGAGTTAGTTAATGAAGAACCCGTAGTACTTCTTATAATAACTGAAGGTGGCGTTCTTATTTTTTCCTACTCTTTTGTTGATGAATGGGAACGCGACAACGAAATGTTTGGAAGTTTTTTGTCAGCCTTTACTTCATTCAGTGATGAGTTCTTCTCTGAAGAGTTTGATCGAGCTAAATTTGGTCAATATACGGTACTAATGGAATCTCTGCCAAACTTTTCTTTATGCTATTTATTCAAAGGACAGACGGTTCTTGCATCACAAAAACTAGCTAAATTTGCAGAGCGAATTCAAAACACAACAACTATTTGGGAAACTCTTGAGAAATTTTATAAAACAAACCAAGTTCTCGAATTAAAGGATAGTCCATCATTAAAATCACTTATAACTGAAATTTTTATAGAAAAGAGTATTGAATTGAATATTTAACTTTGAAGGAAAACTTTAATTAATTTCCTCGTGTAATTCTTTATAATTGAATATAACGTTAGTGGTGAATAAAATCTCAAAAGTTAAAAATGCGTATAAGGAAATTGAAAGTGTTGTTGGAGACGATTTCATAAGCGATAAGGATTTTATGAAAGCTGCTTACTCCCGAAATGTCGACCCTGCGTTTCCAGATCGATGGGCAGACATCATTGTAAGACCTGAAACTCCAGAAGAAGTATCGGAGATTGTAAAAATTGCAAATAAATATAAAATTCGAATGGTTCCGCGAGGTGGAGGTGCTGACCTTGTCGGAGGCTCTACAACCCTAGGTGGCATTTTACTCGACCTCACAAGAATGAATAAAATTATCGAAATTAATGAAGATGATTTTTATTATGTAGTTGAATGTGGTGTCACATGGGGAGCACTATTATCAGAATTACACCCAAGGGGCTTGACTTCAGGAGTTACAGGGCCAGGAAGTGGATTTTCAGCAACAATTGGAGGGGGATTATCAAATAGTACAGCAGGAGGAGGCTCTACAAAATATGGGTTAGTTCCAGATGTATGCTTAGGCGTTGAAGTTGTGTTGCCAAATCCAGAAGGTACAATTGTAAAAACAGGTTCTGCGTCAAATCAGTACGCAACTCCCTTTTGTAGGTACGGTGTATCACCTGATTTCACAGGACTTTTCATGGGAGATGTCGGAACCATGGGAATTAAAACAAAAGCCTATATGAGATTATTCCGCGATCCTCCATATAAAGCGTCTCGTATGTATGTATTTAACAAAAATGATTACAATGAAGTATTTAAGAAAGCTCATAAATTAAGAATGGAAGTTCAGGATGCCCTTCTTGGATTAAGCGTCCTACCACTTGAAATTACGATGATGATGGCTGCTCAAAGTGGGCAAAGTCCTGCCCAAAGACCAAGAATAAAAGGGCCATTAGCAGCAATCAATTTAGAAGCGACAGATCAGAGAATTTTAGATGTGTATATAGAAAAAGTTGATGAAATCATGGCAAAAGATGAGACAACCCGTCCAATCTCGTTTGGAGAAATTGAATCCTCTACAGAACGGCCTGACACATGGCAATACAATTTAAAAGCGAGTTTTAACTACTTCCATAACTTAATTTCAGTGGCGCCACCTAAGATTACTTGTACCACCTGCCACAAAGTACCAATGTCGGGCTTACCAGAATTATCAAAGAAAGCCCAACAATTTGATATTGATCATTATAAAACCTATCCTCCCGGTACTATGGCTATTTGGGCTGGTGTCATAGCTTTTATGCCAAATGGAAATTGCATATTTGTTGGAGGTTTTAATGCAGATAACGTTGAAGAAAAGCGTCAGCTTTCTATGGATTTATGGCATAAGAAGATTCGATATCAAGTTCGATATGGTGCTGCACATTATTGGCTTGGAGAATCAATATCGCAATCAATTACAGAAGCAGGTGCTTTTACTCCAGATTTCGTCAAATTCTTTAAGGATATGAAAAAAGCAGTCGATCCTAATTTCCTGTTAAGCCCAAATAAATGGCATTTATACAGTTATGATGATGATATTACTCAGCATTATGTAAATGATGAGTAATAAGGAAGTCTCTCAAACAGTATCTAACCTTATTTACAATTTTTTTTAACTGTATTTTATCATTTTAGCTTTTCTAGAATAGCTAATTAAGCCAATTTTCTTATATTAATCTTGAATTTAGCCCTATCAATCGTAGTAAAGGCATTTTTTTTGAGACGATAAAATTTAGGAAAAGCTATTTAAGAATAATTATTAAATTTGATACATCATTACAAGAAAATCAATTAACCTATCATTAAAAATAAGTGATAAAAATGTCAAAAGTAAAAGAAGCGTATAAGGAAATAGAGGATGTCGTCGGTGATGATTTTGTCTCTGATAGCGATTTTATGAAAGCAGCATATTCAAGAAATGTAGATCCCGCGTTTCCAGATAGATGGGCAGATATAATTGTGCGTCCAGAAACTACTGAAGAAGTATCTGAAATTGTGAAAATTGCGAATAAATATAAAATGCGAATGGTTCCACGCGGTGGTGGTGCGGATCTTGTAGGGGGTAGCGTCACGGAAGAAGGGATACTTATTGATATGACGCGAATGAATAAGCTTGAAGAGTTTAACAAAGATGATTATTATATCGTAGTTGGGGTGGGAATTACCTGGGGGGATTTACTTTCTCAATTGGTCCCAGAGGGATATACAACTGGTGTAACTGGTCCGGGTAGCGGATTTTCTGCTACTATTGGGGGAGGTCTTTCGAATAGCACAGCTGGCGGAGGGTCAACTAAATATGGTCTCGTGCCTGACAACTGCCTTGGAGTTGAGGTGGTGCTTCCCAATCCAGAAGGAACGATAATTAGAACAGGTTCAGCAGCTAACAAATATGCAAAACCTTTTTGTAGGTATGGTGTTTCACCAGATTTCACAGGTCTGTTCATGGGTGATGTTGGAACTATGGGAATTAAATGCAAAGCATACTTAAAAATATACCGGGAACACCCCTATAAAGCCAATCGAGTTTTTCTCCTCAAGGAATATGATTATAATAAGGTCTTTTTGTTAGCTAAAAAAATTAGGTACGAACTTCCTGATGGTTTGCTTGGTCTTAGCTCGTTTCCGCCATTTTACTTTGCACAATTTAAAATCCCGAATGTTAAAGGTCCAGGGATATCAGTTTCAGTAGAAGCAATGGATTTAGAGATCCTTGAGAAATATATTAAAATACTTGAAGATATCATGAAAGAAGACACAATGATGTTGCCTGCCGCTCCTGGTGCTAACGCACCCCCTAATTTGAAAGCGGCTTTTCACTACTTTCAAGCAGGAATTTCCCCTGTCCCTGGAAGAATTGCTATGGCAACATGTCATAAAATCCCAATCTCCACTTTAGGGCACGTTCATGATGAGAATGTTGCGTGGAATAATAGGCATGCAGATGATATACCGGGTTCTGTGATGCGAGATACATTTGAGGCCACACAATATTTCTTACCAAATGGAAATATGGTTGTGTTAGGGGGTGTAGGGGGCGAAAATACGGATGAGTGGCATGAGAAAAATATGGAGTTATGGCATTCAAAAATTAGAACCCAAGTACGATACGGTGGAGCACACTATTGGCTCGGAGAGTCCATCTCACAATCAGTTACTGAAGCGGGAGCGTTTACACCGGAATATGAGCAATTCTTCAGGGATATGAAGAAAACGGTTGATCCAAATTGGCTGTTAAGCCCTAACAAATTTCATCTGCATACGTACGATTCCAAGTTTGCAGATTATTATGTAGAACCAGATTAAAAAAATAATTAATTTCAATCTTTTTCTTTTATTTTTACACAAATGTGTGTTTGGATTCCTAATATTCCAAATTTTTTTATTATTTTTGGGTTACTGTTTTAAAAAAAGATTTTTAAGAGCTTATTTCCTAAAATATAGTAATTATAAATTATATTGATAGGAGGGAGTGAAATGGGTGAAATTCAAGATTCAAAGGATGATATTGTTAATGAATTAATGAAGATAAATAAACGGTTAGATAGTATTCATTCATGGCTTGCAGTTTTTATTATTATTTCTATATTTTTCAATATTATACTGATGTTGCCTATTGGAGCATGGATGTGAGAAATCAATTTCTATTTTTTCTTTTTAATTTTTAATTTTATTATAATCTTTTAATCAATTTAGTATCATAACTATTGGCTATTCTTAGAATAGTTAAATAAAGAATCTGAATTAAGAATAACTATTAAATTGAATTCAACATTTAACAAAAATCAGATATCATTTACAAAATAATGTGATTAAAAATTTCGAAAGTAAAAGAAGCATATAAAGAGATTGAAAATGTTGTTGGAGAAGACTTTGTAACTGAAAAAGATTTTATGAAGGCAGCATATTCACGAAATGTTGATCCTGCGTTTCCTGACCGATGGGCTGACATGATCGTACGCCCTGAAACCACTGAAGAAGTATCTGAAATAGTCAAGATCGCCAATAAGTACAAAATAAGAATGGTACCAAGAGGTGGAGGTGCTGATCTTGTTGGAGGTTCTGTCACTGAGAGCGGAATTCTTTTAGATCTTACCAGAATGAATCAAGTTATTGAATTCAACAAAGATGACTACTATATCGTAGTCGGTTGTGGAATTACATGGGGTGCGTTAATATCTCATCTCCATCCTACAGGTTATACTACCGGTGTAATTGGTCCCGGAAGTGGATTCGCAGCAACCATTGGAGGTGGACTTTCCAATAGTACCGCTGGAGGTGGCTCAACTAAATACGGTCTTGTTCCTGATATTTGCTTAGGCGTAGAAGTAGTCCTCCCAAATCCTGAAGGAACAATCATTAGGACTGGATCAGCAGCAAACAAATACGCGAAACCATTTTGCAGATATGGTGTTTCCCCCGACTTTACAGGGCTATTTATGGGAGATGTGGGAACCATGGGAATTAAAACAAAAGCTTTCTTGAGATTATTCCCTGATCCCCCATATAAGCAGGCACGGATGTATGTGCTCAACAAAGATGATTATAATAAAGTATTTGAATTATCAAAAAAGATACGATTCGAAGTAAATGAGGCTTTACGGGATATTTCAGTATTACCAGCGATTTTAATTCAGATGAGGCTTCCTCAATTTAAAAAGGAAACAGGTCAAACAATTACAGCTAAAGGTCCTCTTATGAATATAACTATTGAAGCCATGGAAGAGAGTACTTTAGAGTTAAAACTTGAGAAACTTGCTAAGATCATGGAAAATGATGCTGTTCAAGTACCAGGATCATTGATAAACCCTGAGTTTGATGAAGAGCCTAAATTTGGCTACGATTTAGAGGGAACATTTCATTTCTTCCAACAATCTATTTCCCCTATGCCAGCTCAAATTTCAATGGCTACTTGTCATAAAATCCCAATCTCACATATGGGAGAAGTACATGATAAGATAGTTGATTTCAGTAAGAAACATGCCAGTGAATTTAGTGGAGGTGCAGTTTGGCCTGGAATTTTCGCATCTATGCTCTATTTTCTACCAAACGGTAATTTTGTGGTATTAGGTGGAGTTGGGGGGAAAAACATAGAAGGAGAACGGGAAAAAAATATGGACAGATGGCATAAAAAAATACGACATCAAGTTCGGTATGGAGGTGCTCACTATTGGTTAGGAGAATCCATATCACAATCCGTTACTGAAGCGGGAGCGTTTACCCCGGAATATGAACAATTTTTCAGAGATATGAAGAAAACAGTAGATCCCAATTACTTGCTATCTCCTAATAAGTTCCATTTACACACTTACGATTCGAAATTTAAAGATTATTATATAGAAGAGGAAGATTAGGTGAAAAAAAATGACAGAATTTGAACCAAAAGAAAAATTTAAACATTTGGCAAAAATTGGTCCAAATGTTTTGCAGTGTATTGCTTGTGGTGATTGCAGAGAGCAAACCGATTATACAGCTAATCCACCAAAATGGGGGGTATGTGTCGCAAGAGATCATACTTCTGGATTTGAACCCTTCTTTGCCCGAGGAAAAATGCAAATAATTCGCTCATTATGGCAAGGGAAGTTGGAATTAAGCAAGGATATGGCAGAAGTGATCTTTCAGTGTCCTACATGCAATGCATGCTCAGAAGCATGTGCTTATGATATGGATAATGTTGCTTTATATGAGGCATTAAGAGCAGAATTAGTCGATGCGGGGTGCGGTTTAGAAGCTCATGTGCCAATGAATAAAGCGATGGTTGAACTCTTAAATCCCTATGAGAGAGATAATAAGCTTAAAAGCAAATGGCTAGAAAAACTTGATTTTAAAGTTAAGGATGCTAATAAGGAACAAGCAGAAGTTCTTTATTATGTTGGATGTACTGCTGCCTTGACCCCTGATATTGAGAATGTTGCTATTAATACAGCTCAGATTTTTAAGAAATTAAATCTAGATTTTTCTGTATTTGGTGAACATGAAGTTTGCTGTGGAAGTGTAGCAATGAGGACAGGAGACCGCAAAGCATTCAATACAGTTGCTACAAAAAACTATGAACTCTTTAAGAAAAGTGGTGTTAAAACCATAGTAACAAGTTGTGCGGGTTGCTATCGAACTTTAAAAAAGGACTACGCCGACCACATGGAAGATTTAGGAATTGAGGTACTTCATACTATTGAATTCTTGAATAAATATATTAAAGAGAACAATATACAACTAAAAAATTTAGGACTTAATACCACTTACCATGATCCATGCCATACAGGACGACATATGGGCCTTTATGAAGAACCAAGAGAAATCTTGAAAAAATTGGCTAATTTAACT
Organism: Promethearchaeota archaeon; assembly: GCA_016839845.1. Next base: position 43,126 of record JAEOTL010000062.1, on the reverse strand, counting down.
GAAATGAAAACCATTAAGCAAGCTGCGAAGTGTTGCGGAGCCGGTGGAGGTCTTAAGAAAGGTTTCCCTGAATTAGCTCTCGAGATTGCTAAGAGTAGAATAATTGAAGCCGAGGAAACAGGTGCCGATCACTTAGTAAGCATATGTCCTTTCTGTTATAGAAACTTAGCTGATGCAATAAAGGCAAGTAATTCTAATATTAAAATGGTTGATTTAACGGATTTAATAAATCAAGCATTAGATTAACTCTTTTTTTTACTTTTTTTTCCTAATTTTTAATTTGAAGAATGAATTTCTTTAAGGTATAATCTAAATAAGAAATAATAAGAAAAAAAAATTACCTTAAAATAATTTAGAAAGAATTAAATAGCACGTGCGAGAGTTTGGGCGTCTCTTATTGCTGCTTGAATATCTCGTGGTGTTTTACAATCCCCAACAAACTCTACTTTAAATCCTACATCTTCAAACTCTTTTTCTAGAGTATTCTTTGGTGTAGTTCTAGCTCCAATATGAACTAGTGTGTCCGCCTTAATTTCATGTTCATTTCCCTCAGAGTCTTGGATTATAACTGCTTTCTTCGTAACATCAATAAGTTTAGCTTCTTTAAATTGTGGTATTTTATTATCTTTAAAATACTGATGAATCCAAGTAACCCTACCAGTAAGTCTAGCTTGGGTAAGTATTCCTGCTAAGATTTTTTCCGTTCCTGCAATTGCTTTAATATTATGACCTTGCTCTCTTAAAGTTATTGCGGTTTCTGCCCCTCCCTTCCAATAGGTATCCAATCCCCATATTACCACATCTTTACCGATTGGTTTACTTTTTAATATTGCTTCATCCTGAGTTATCACATTTGGGTGATCTTTATATTTAACAGGAAGTACTGCTTCAGTTCCTACAGCAAATACTAAAACATCGCAATTCAGTTCCTTTATTTCATTAGCTGTTAATTCTCTATTAAAATGAATGGAAACGTCTAGCTTCTTTAGTTGAATTTTCTGGTAATTCACAATGTTCATAAATTGTTCTTTTTTGTATTCTGCTGCTAAAATATGCATCAATCCGCCAACTTTATCTGATTTTTCATAGAGTTCAACATCATGTCCTCGAAGTTTTGCCACTCGTGCTAATTCCATCCCAGCAATACCAGCTCCCAAAATAATGATTTTTTTGGGGTCCTCAGTTGGAATAAGTTCTTTATAGGCATGTCTTTCAAATGGATTAAGAACACATACACCGCCACACCCGACTTGACAACCAATACAATGCTTAATATCATCAGCGCGTCCACTAAAGAATTTATTAGGAGTTTCAGGATCAGTAATTAATTGCCGACCCATATAGATGATATCTGCTTTTCCTTCCTGAATAAATTGATCTGCCATAGCAGGATCAACGATATTTCCTACACCTATTACAGGAATATTCACAACTTTTTTAATTCCCTCGGCGTGATGAATAAAACCACCAGGTGGAATATATGTTGGAATATTTATCCCTATAGGTTTCCTTACTTGTATTCCTTGGCTGACATCAATACAATCAACACCGATTTTTTCTAATATTTTAGCCACTTCTTGTTGATCTTTTAATTTTAACCCATCTTCTAACAGTTCTTCAGCAGATATCCGAACGAAAATGGGATTATCTCCAATTTTATCTCTCATTTTTTCAACGGTTTCTCTAATAAATCGGGTTTTATTTTCCCATGAACCACCGTACTCATCTGTTCTTTGATTGTAATAAGGTGATAAGAAATCGTGATATAACGTTCCATGTGCAGAATGGATCTCAACGTAATCAAAACCCGCATCAATTGCTCTTTTAGCAGCAGCAGCAAATCTATCCTCAACAGCTATAATTTCTTGTTTTGTCATTGCATGAATTTCTTTAAATCCTGTTTTTGCTAAGTCTTCGCGCCAATTAGGATTAATCAGTTCATAAGAAGAACTAGCTATTACAGGATCCACACTAGAGGGTGCCATTACGGGCATATTCATTTTCATTATAGCAATAAACATAAGCGTAAGAATACCTCCGTTAGCAATTTGGATACCGATCTTGGTTCCATATTCATGAATTTTATCAGTGAATTTTTTAAACGCAGGAATATTTTCGTCCAATCCAATACATGGTGATATTGGCCCATTCATTGGCTCTGGTGAAGATGCTTCTACTGTAATTAACCCAACACCTCCTTTTGCTATTGGTTCATAAACATTGTAGAAGTTTTTGCCGGGAATACCATTTGAAATCGAACCTGACATCATAGGAGGAAATCCAAGCCTATTTTTTATTTCCATATTTCTAATTTTTAATGAATCTGTTACTCTTGGCATACTTATCTCACTTTTTCAAAAATTTATTTTAAATAGTTTATCTACTTGATTTAACTTAAATTTTATTGTCGATCGATTCAGCTCTATCAATGGTTTTGCTTAAACTTCTTTATAGAAAATAAAATAATAACTTTTTTTAGAGTTAATTTCTCATATTTTACTTTTTTCTGAATACAGTTTAAAAGCATGTTAAATGAGATTGCTTGATTGATAATACCGATAATAAAAAAAAAGTATATAAAAATAAAATTAAAAAAATTTTATCACAAATAAATATTGAAAGAATTAAATAGCACGTGCGAGAGTTTGGGCATCATATATTGCCGCTTGAATATCTCTTGGGCTCTTACAATCCCCAACAAACTCTATTTTAAATCCTAAATCTTCAAATTCTTTTTCTAGAGATTTCTTAGGCGTAGTCCGACCTCCTATATGTACGAGAGTATCAGCTTCAATTTCATGTTCTTTGCCCTCAGAGTCTTGTATTATAACTGTTTTATCAGTAACATCAAGGAGTTTTGCTTCTTTAAATTGTGGTATTTTATTATCTCTAAAATACTGATGAATCCAAGTAACCCTGCCTGTAAGCCCTGGTCCGGTAATTGTTCCGGCCAATCCTTTTTCTGTTCCAGCAATAGCTTTAATGTTATAACCTTGTTCTCTTAGTGTAATTGCTGTTTCTGCGCCTCCTCTCCAATATGTGTCCAATCCCCATATGACTACATTTTTTCCTATTGGTTTTGTTTTTAAAATCGCTTCGTCCTGAGTTATAACATTTGGGTGATCTTTGTATTTAACAGGAAGCACAGCTTCAGTTCCTACAGCAAATGCTAAAACATCGCAATCCAGTTCCTTAATTTCATTAGTTGTTAATTCTCTATTAAAATGAATGGGAACGTCTAGCTTCTTTAGTTGAATTTTCTGGTAATTCACAATATTCATAAATTGTTCTTTTTTATATTCTGCTGCTAATATATGCATCAAACCGCCTACTCTATCTGATTTTTCATATATCTCAACATCATGACCTCGAAGTTTTGCCACCCGTGCAAGTTCCATTCCAGCAATTCCACCCCCCAATACAACAATTTTTTTAGGTACTTCAGTTGGAATAAACTCTTTATAATTATGTCTTTTATAGGGATTCAAAACGCACACACGACCACATCCAATTAGACACCCGATACAATGTTTAATATCATCAGTTTGACCATCAAAATATTTATTGGGAGTTTCAGGATCACATATTAATTGTCGACCCATATTAATTAAATCAGCCTTTCCTTGTTGTATGAATTCATCAGCCATTTTCGGGTGAATAATATTTCCAACTCCAATTACAGGAATATTCACAACTTTTTTAATTCCCGCTGCGTGATGAATAAAACCACCGGGTGGAATATATGTTGGAATATTTATCCCTTCAGGTTTCCTTACTTGTATTCCTTGGCTGACGTCAATACAGTCAACACCGATTTTTTCTAAGATTTTAGCTACTTCTTGTTGATCTTTTAATTTTAGCCCATCTTCCAGAAGTTCTTCAGCAGAGATCCGAACGAAAATAGGATTATCTCCAATTTTATCTCTCATTTTTTCAACGGTTTCTCTAATAAATCGTGTTTTATTTTCCCATGAACCACCGTATTCATCTGTTCTTTGATTGTAATAAGGGGATAAGAAATCGTGATATAACGTTCCGTGTGCAGAATGGATCATTACGTAATCAAATCCTGCGTCAATAGCTCTTTTAGCGGCATCTGCAAATCTATTTCCAACTCCATCCATCTCTTCCACAGTCATTTCATGAATTTCTTTAAATCCCGTTTTCATTAGATCTTCCCGCCAATTAGGGTTTGTGAGTTCATAAGCAGAACTTGCAACTACAGGGTCTACTTTAGAGGGTGCCCAAACAGGCATAGGGAATTTCATTATGGCAATCATCATTAGGGAAAGAATCCCTCCATGTGCAAATTGAATACCTATCTTGGCACCATATTCATGAATTCTATCGGTAAATTTTTTAAACTCGGGAATATTCGCATCTAACCCTAGACAGGGCTGAATTGGATTATTCATTGGATCTGTTGAACTCGCTTCTACCGTAATAAATCCAACACCTCCCTTTGCTATTGGTTCATAAACATGATAGAAATTATCTCCAGGGATACCATTTGAGATCGAACCAGACATCATAGGAGGAAATCCAATTCTATTTTTTATTTCCATATTTCTAATTTTTAATGGATCAGTTACTCTTGGCATAGTTTTCTCACTTTTTCAAAATTTTATAATTAAATATTTTATCTACATGATTTAACTTAAATTTTTTTGTCGATCGATTCAGCTCTGTCAATAACTTCGCTTAAACTTTTGCCTAGAAAATAATAACTTTTTTTTAGACGTAATTTTTCTAATCTTTATTAAAAAATTATTATAAATTTGAGAAAAGTGTAATATAAGATGCCAAAAATATCAGATCCTATTACTATAAGGGATATGGAAGTAAAAAACAGGTTTGGTTATCCGCCATGTTTAACAAATTCTTCTGATGCTGAAGGTCGTCCTACTCAGAGATCAATTAATGGATATGAGGTAAAAGCTCGTGGAGGAGTAGGTATAATGACATATGAGGCTGCTCAGGTTGACCCCTGGGCTAAAGGAGGGATGGGTGCGAATATTGGGAACGATGAAAATATTCTTGCTTACAAGAAGTTGACGGATATTATTCATAAATATGGAACAAAGATTGGGATGCAAATTAATAAAATGGGCATGATTGGTTATACTTTTGGTGCAATGTATGGTATGTTTCCTCCAGCAAATATCGGTCCATCAAGTATTGATTTAGTACATGCAACCTCCGCGTATGAGTTAATGTCACCAACTTGGTCTGATACTGTAAGAAGTAAAAACCTTAAAATACGAGAATTAACAGTTAATGAAATAAGTGATATTCAAGATCTATATGCCACAGGAGCAAAAAGAGTAATCCAAGCAGGATTTGATTATGTAATGGTTCATTCTGCTCATGGAACATTACCGTGCTCATTTTTATCCCCATATTTTAACAAAAGAACTGACAAGTATGGCGGTACAATTGAAAAGAGATGCCAATTTATAAGAGAAACTGTGGCTAAAATGAGGGAGGCTATAGGCGATATACCCCCCATTATGGTGCGCATTTCAGCTGATGAATTAGTACATGATGGAAATAGAATTGAGGATTCAATAGAAATCGCAAAGCAACTTGAAAAAGCGGGAGTCGATGCTATAGATGTATCTCAAGGGATTATTCTCAGAAGTCCTTTTGGTATAACAATTCCTCTTTATTGTAAATATGGATGTTATATCCATTTACCCGAAGCCATTAAAAAAAACGTTAATGTCCCTGTTTTCGGTGTTGGCAATATTAATGATCCACGAATGGCAGCTGAATTTATCGAGCAGGAAAAAGCAGATATCATTAATATGGGAAGACAATTAATTTGTGATCCTGATACCCCAAATAAATATTTTAATGGTCAAATTGATGATATTAAACGGTGTATTGGATGTTTACAAAGTTGCGGCACTTGTGTTTATGATAATTATAGTGGTTTGGATTATCAAGAGCTTACACCTTCAGCAGAATTGAAAAAGATAGTTGTATTAGGTGCAGGTATTGCTGGAATGGAAGCTGCTAGGGTTTTAAAACTTCGAGGCCATGAAGTAGAACTCTATGAAAAATCGGAGAAACTTGGGGGTTTAATGCCACTTCTCGCTGCAGAATATAAGAAGGAACGTTTTATTTTAATAGCAGAGTGGCTAGAAACTCAATTAAAGAAATTAAATATCCCCGTACGCCTAAATAGAGATTTAACAAGAGATGAACTAGAGGCATTAAATCCGGATATTCTAGTTCTTGCTGCGGGTTCAAAGGCTACAATTCCCGTAAAATATAAAGATCATTCAAATGTGATAACTCAAGATGAAGCGATTCTGAAGTCGAAACCAATGGGTAAAAATGTGGTTATTTGGGGGCTAAATGCATTCTGGAAAGGAGGTTTAGAAACAGTTACAACTTTGGGCGAACAAGAATATAACGTGAAAGCACTTATGGGATCAAATGCTATTGTAGGACAATTGCTCATGGGAAATGGCGGAAGATATATGTATTTACTTCGATATTTAAGAAATAACAAGATCCCTGTTTATACTAAAGCAAAATTGATAGATGTAACGAAGGAAGGGGTTAAGTTTCTGGATGAAAACCAAGAAGAACAATTTATTGAAGCAGACACATTAGTTTATTGTGGCTCTCGGATTGCTAATGGCAAGACTCTACAGGAGAAGTTTGAAGGAACTGCTCCTGAAATCGTACTAATTGGAGATTGTAAAAGCCCACGAGATATAAAAGAAGCCATGGCAGATGCTCAAAAATTTGCCCGAAGTTTAAAATAAAAAATATTACTATCTCTCTTTTTTTCTTTTTTATAGAAACAAGTCAATTTACATCCATGATACTATTTTTGGTATATCAACTAGTATGTCAACTAGATCTTCATATTCAATCCCTTTAATGTTATTTTGGAGGTTTGTAACATTAATCCCTCGGGCTTTTAGATCGGGAAGAAGTGAATAGGGTGTTAGGGGTAAATTTAATAACTTTTTCATTGAGGATGTAATCTTGTGCTTCTTAGATGTGCCTATAACCCCATCATGGATAAAAACGATACTGATTTGATGTTTTTGCTCTAACTGCTGCTCTATTATTTTTATAAAGTTAATAAGTTTCGACTCCAACATCGTGCTAAATCCATATAAATATGCAATTGAATCTTTTTCTGCCATTTTCTTCACCATATTTCAATATTTAAAACTCATTTCCGCCTGTGCTATTAATTCTGAAATTTTCTTAATTTTTACAACCTTTATATTATATCCAGGTATTAAATCAGTAACATCCATTCCGGCATCCATAAGAGCTTCATCATGAATGTATATTTCTAAATCAGAAAGCTCAATTAATCTCATTATATTAGCAAATGGATCAACCTTTATAGCATCAGGATCTAAATTCTTGTTTAAAAAGTAAACAGCATCCTTCATGAATACTACTTTACAGTCATCAATATCTCCTACTGCTAATAATCCTGTAGCCATGCGTAACGTTTCTACAGCTGAATTTTTCCCGAAAGGAGAGTCTTCACAAATTATTATTATAGATTTTACCATTTATGCTTAACCTCCTGGTCCAAAAAAGATAACTTTATCTGATCTTGAAATCATATCTGAAAGCGCACCCAAACCCTCTTGAACTCCTCCTTCAATGAATTCACTGGTTTGGATCCCTGTAAAGCTAATCCACGTACTACATGCTTTTAAATCCGTCTCATTTTTTCTACAAAAGTTGCTAAGACGTTCTGATAAATTTCTCATGCTATCACTGATAATTTCTTTATTTTTAATATTGTAAACACCACTTCCATAGAGAAAAACACCAGTAATTTTATGTCCTTTTTTTATTATGGCTTTACCTAGATTTATCACTGTGTCTATCGCCTCATACTTATATGGTTCAGCGCAGACTACAAACGTAAAAGATACCATTTTTCGAATTTTCTCTTTTTAGTAAATAATTAATTGGAGATAATTTTTGGAGTTTTTATATTTTAATCTTTTAATAAATACACTCAAATTATTGAGAAGTAGATCTATAAATTTAACTGTATAAAAATCAATATTAAAATAATAAACCATTTATAGAATATATTTCTTTAAGGCCAAGCATGGCAACTTTTTATGAATCATACGGAAGTTTTAGCTCAGGGATACCTTTATTTAGGCAGTTAGTTTCAAAAAAATCCAAAGGAACAATTACTCTCACGGAAACTTTCCTGTCATTCGAATCACAAGTGGACAAAATCCTATTTCAAGTTAAACTATCCGAGATTCAAGACATAGCAATAAAAAAAAGATCTAAAATCAATTTAATAGAAGTCCAGACTCTTCATCAAACATTTTATACACTTTACCCTATGAATAAAAATGATAAATCAGAAGGCTCTTCGAAAGAAATGACAATACAATTGTTTCGACAATTAGCTCGTTTTATATACAATAAAGATCAGACAATACTTTTTAATACAATCGGTGGATTCTATATTGGTTCTCTTCGCAGTTATGATTTAAAAGAAATGACGCTTCAGGGTTATATCTTTTTAACGGAAAATTATATTTTATTTAAATCTTTCAAACCAGGAAATATGTATAAGATAAATGTGCTAGATTTTAAGAGTATTACAATGGAAATCGTGGATTCAACAATATATGTAAAAATTGAAACCATTTACGGCCAAATTTATTCATTCTTTCCATTAAAAAGACAACGTAGAAAATTTGGTAAAGACACACAAAAAACGGAAAAATTATATGATGTATTAAATCAAGCTAAAATGTATAAAGCGTCTGAAAAGGTTAGAACACATGAAGATCAAGGATATGTAGGGGAAACTAAAATAGGATGTTCTTTTTGTGGGAATTTAATTGATAATAACGCTGTTCTTTGCCCTTATTGTGGGAATAAGAATTAGAATAATAATAAAAAAAAAGAAAATTTTAATTTGGTTTTATTGCCCTAACCTTTATGCTTGAGTTAGTGATAAATTCCTCTAGATTTTTCAAATCTTCAATATTTCTCCCTTGTTCCTCTAAGGCTGCTTTGACTATTGGATCATCAAGAAAAAAGTCAATAGTGGAAAAAGTACTTTCTTCCATAACTTCAACATCTTGAAATCCAGCTTCTTCTATCAATCCTAAATATCGGTCTTTCATGATTGCCCCTGAAACACACCCAACATAAGCCTCTTTGTTTTCTTTAATAACATCAGGTAATTCTTTCAATAGAACAATATCTGAAACCATCATTCTTCCAGCTGGTTTGAGTACTCGGAAAGCTTCATTAAATACCCTTTCCTTATTAGGAGAAAGATTAATAACACAATTTGATATGATAAGATCAACAGAATCATTAGCTACAGGTAAATTTTCGATTTCTCCTAATCGAAATTCAATATTTTCATAATTTCCCTTTCTTGCGTTTTGTCGAGCCCTATCAACCATCTGAGGTGTCATATCTACTCCGATAACTTTTCCTGTTTTTCCTACCTTATTTGCTGCGATGAAACAATCTAAACCACCACCAGCCCCAAGATCTAGAACAGTCTCTCCTTCTTTTATTGAAGCGTGAGCGGTTGGGTTTCCACACCCTAAGGCTAAATTTGCTCCATCTGGTACACTTTTAAGTTCATCTTCAGAATATCCTAATTCAGAACTATATTTTTCTAAGAAATCACCAACCTTATCAACAGGAAGTTCAATAGGACTGCATGCATTACTGCTACATGAACTTAAACTTGGAGTTTCTGTAATCGCTGTCGGACCGCAACAATTCATAGTTGGAGTTTCCGTAGGTGCAGCAGGACCACAACAGCTTGCCCTTTGCTGTCGACCTTCTGCGACTTTTGCATATTTTTCTCTAACAATTTGTCTTATTTTATCATCTTCAAGCCAATTTTCTTCAACCATTTTTTTCTTCCTTTTTATTAATAATTTAGTTTAATTATTAATAATCAATACATGTATATAAGGGTTCCGAATATTTCGGATCCGAACAATTAATTTAATATTGAAAATTTTAATCCAAGAAAGAAAATAATTATTAACACTTATCCAATCCGCTAATTTCAAATGAGTCAGATAATTTATTCAATAATTGGGTAAGACTTTCTACATCTTCAGTTGTAAAACCTTCACAACAATTTGTTAAAACGATTTTAATTGGAGGTGTAATTTGTTCAATTTTTTTTCCTTTATCTGTAAGTTTGACGAGAAGACTTCGTCTATCCACTGGATTATTATCCCTATAAACTAATTCATTTTTTTCCATAGTATCAATTATCCCCGTTATTGTTGAAGGGGAGCAACAACATGCAGATGCTAATTCCTTAAATTGTTTTCCATCAGATTCCCATAATTGGGTTAATATAGAATACTGGGGAGGTGTAAGATTGTCTTTTTTCACAACTTGACGTTGCAGCTTTTCATACTTCTTATTTAATAAACTAATTAATTGAAAAATTTCTGAGAAATTAAGTACTTCGCACGTATTATCACAGCTAGAATCATTTTCGGACATTTTATTTTCACAAAATATTTCGGATTGAAATTATTTATATCCTAATAGAAATATATCTTTCAGACTTATTATTTTTATTGTTTTCTAAACGAGAAGTTCTGATAGAATATAATACAAAGAAATAATTTATACTCTAAAGATTTATATTTATGAAAATAATAACAATATGTAAGTAAGACAAAATTTTCATGAATTTTATAAATAAGGAAATCAAATCTAATAATACCACAAAAAATGGCTCCTGTCAATCCCCTGGATTTTTGTCTTTTGGTAGTGTAACTCGTTACACTTAAAAATTTACCTTCTCCTACTTATTGGATTTGACCTCGTATTGAGGTCCTTGGCAGGAGCCTCCTTTTCATAATCCTATCTAAAAGTTAAGAAAAAGAATTTAAAAAGAATCGAAAACGCAATAAAAATTTATTCTAAACCTATTACGTCTAATGGTGCTCGAGGAGGAGTTCGATGGTACTTGACTGCAGGATACCCAATGGTTAAAACTCCATGAAGTTGACCTTCTAATCCAATAACTTTCATCATATCTTTATTCATTCCTAAACCATGAGCATTTCCTATCCAACAAGTCGCTAAACCGAGTGTATGTGCAGCAAGTTGGCCATAAGTAAGCACAATTCCTGCATCATAAGGGGGCATCGAAGCTCTTGCACTTGTAGTATGAAATATTACTGCTGGGGCACCAAGAAAAATGGGATCCTTATCAATTGAATTATAATATTTCAATGCTGCTTCTGCAGAGGGAAATCCTATATAACGATATACGACTTTAATTGATGCTTGACTTAATTGTTTAATTATTGAAGGATCTGATACAACTGAGAATTTCCATGCTCTACGATTGTCTGCACTTGGCGCATAACGCATAGCTTCAAACACTTTTTTAAGTAAATCTGGGGGAACTTTTTTAGGTTTATATTGACGTACAGATCGCTTAGCTTTTAGTAAGTGCATTAAGTCTTCATAAGATACATTTTCTTCATAATTTTTTACACCAGGATAAGATTCTACATCGTCTTCCCAGTTTCCTTCCCACAATATAGCATTTTCTTTACAAATAGCAACACATTTTCCACAAAAATTACAGTACTTCATTTCATCAGCAAGACGAATTACTTTCCCAGAAGAATCTTCTTGAAAAAGACCTCTGAGGCAATCAGATATACATTGTCTGCAAACAGAGCATTTTTCATGATTTATTCCAACTATAGACATAAAAATTAGACGGTTTTAAACGATTTAAACTTTTTCTTAACGTTTTATAATAAGTTTAACCTAACAAACTATTTCCCTTTTATAACGAAATTGAGTACTTTCTATTTTGCAAGAGTTTTTGCAAAATCCACTGCTTTAGATGCATAATTATAATATTAGAAAAAGTTCTAACAGGAACATATCTAAGTTTAAATCTTTTAGTAATATCATGTTATTGAAAATATAGCTATAGAGTTTTTCTTCTCTGAAATATGCTAGACATAAGTTAGTTCCTTTTACATTCTTGAGAACAGTTACAACTTGTGTGAGTAACGATTTTAAGTGTTTGATAACCGTTTCTTTATCACACTTAATTAGATTAATATCGATAATATCGAACCATGAATCCTTTGAGAAGGTTATGCTTTTTAATTCAGGTTGAGTTTTAAAATCTTTTTGATTAAGATATGATTTATAATGGGATTCAATAAGAGTTAATATTTCCTTTTTAGATTTAGAATACATTTTATTTTCTATTATGTTTCTCAACATAATAAAGAGGTTCTGAAAGATTCCTAGTATATCGAAAAAATCCGCAACGAGTGTTAAAGATTCAACCTCTTCCCATTGATTATAGTAATCTTCAATCAATTTAAGGAACGGATTAAATATCTTAATATCACCGTCCCAATTATGACCTTTTTTTTCCCAGACTTTATCAAATTCCTTGATAAATGCGTTTTTAATCACCTCTAACCTGTTCTTAAGGATGTCTGTACTCATATCCTTTGTACCTGCGGCTACAAAGAGCAAATCATATTTAGGTTCTGAAATATATATCCATCTTAAGCCACCCATTTCTATTGAGTCTATAGATTGGTTAAATTCCATCACAGAAAAATGGTTAAACGCTGTTAAAAATCCAGAAACTATATCTTCATCAGCATCAGTTTTTAAAAAAGACTTATATAATAATTTTATTCCAGAATCGTTCTCTAATATCCAGATAATCATAATTCGAACTTGGGACTATTGCATCTCGAAAAAAGATATTTTTTTTTTACTCTTAAAGTTTATAAATTGATCAGTAGTAATTTAATTTAACTTTTCATGAAATTTCTATCCTTTTCAATATACACCTTTCTTGAAAAAGGGATACCATCATTACATCTCATATTTTACGAGTTTTATTAAGGAAGAAGAATAATAATCACTTAGATTATGACTAAAAAATTTCCTCTAAACACAAAAGGATTTCATCCATACGGAGAATTAATAGGTCTAAAATTTGCTAAGCTTGAGAAGGGATATTCTCAATGCACTATAAATATAGAGGAGAAATTAATGAATCCCCATGGATTTTTACATGGTGGGGTTTTATATTCGATGGCAGATACCGGTATGGGGGCTGCTCTTTATTCTTTATTAGAAGAAAATGAAAGTTGTGCTACTATTGAAGTTAAAATTTCCTATTTTAAACCAGTAAATAGTGGGACTCTAACGTGTAATACAAAAGTAGTTCACAAAGGTCGCAGTACTAGTGCTTTAGAATCTGAAATAATTAATAATGAAAAACTTATAGCAAAAGCATCGGGAACGTTTTCCATTTTTCCCGTAAAGTAATTTTAATGGGATAAAATCTTACTTTAAAATTCTCTGAGTAAACTCTTTTGCTTTATCAAATGCTTCTGTAGCTTCTGGTAAGTCATATATTTGAAATTCATGCAATGTATCATCCCAAGTCTGCAAAATAGCATCCACACCTGCTTTTTTTGCACTTTCAGCTAATCGTCTAGCATCATCATATAACATCTCACTTGTACTCACTTGTATTAGTAAAGGTGGTAAAGCTGTTAGATCAGCATATAGAGGAGAGACTTCAGCACTAAAAGGATCTGCACCAGCTAAATAACACTCATTCCACCAAAATATGCCTAGATCTGCGAGAATTGGATCAGTTGGTCCATTAGAGACAGCAGATTCTCCTGTCAAAGCTAAATCTGTCGCAGGAGAGAAAAGAATTGCCCCTGCCGGCAATGCAATACCTTCATTTCGCAGTTTTACTAGTGTTATTAATGTAAAATATCCTCCTGCTGAATCACCTGAAATTATGATATTATTAGGGTCAACTCCTTTTGATAAAAGCCATTTATATGAAGAAATGCAATCTTCGATGCCTCTAGGATATGGATGTTCAGGAGCAAGCCGGTAATCGACGCTTAAAATTCGTGATTTAGTGGCAATTCCAAGCCTTACAGAGATCAATCGGGTAAAATTAGGCGATCCCATTATATACCCTCCCCCATGAAAATATAAAATTACTTTTTCTTCCATAGCACCAGGTACAATTTGCCATTCAGCAGGAACACCATCCAAATCTAGAGGCTCTATTTTTACATTGTTCATAAATGATGCTCGCTTTTGCATCTCATTTGAGCGAAATTCCACCGCATTCCGGTGTAATTTTGCAAGAAATCGCATTTCTTTTATAGTCAATAATCCTCGTACCTTTTCACCTTTGAACCATCTATCATTTGCGTCCATTACCTTTTTCCATAGAGATCTGAAATCGATTTCACGATTTTCTTCCTTATTAAAAAATATTGAAGCTGCTTGAGAGCGAAGCGTATCCTGAAATTCAAGAGTTTCAATTATTTCAAGTCTTGTTATTTTTGATTTGTCTAAAATGGGCATTAAATCTCACTTCTCTTATTTTCATCCTTTAAGTAAAGATCGTTATATTTATCTCGCATTACTTTTTTATCAAGCTTCCCAACACTAGTTCTGGGAATTTTTTCTACAAATAAGATCTCCTCAGGAATTTGCCATTTTGCAAAAAAATTAGCTAGATAGTCTTGCATTTCCTCCTTACTCACGGTTTTAGACTCTTCTCGTAATACAATTAAAGCTAAAGGTCTTTCAACCCATTTAGAATGAGGAATTCCAATCACCGCGGCTTCAAGAACAGCAGGATGTGAAATTAATGTATTCTCCATGTCTATAGAACTAATCCATTCACCACCACTTTTGATGACATCCTTTATTCGATCTGTAATTTTCAGATATCCCTCAGAGTCAAGAAATCCTGCGTCCCCGCTTCTGTAATATCCATCTTCAGTAAAAATATGTTTAGTTGTAGGCGCATTATAGTAATTTTGTGTAATCCAAGGTCCTCGTAGGAGAATTTCACCTGAAGATTCTCCATCAAACGGTAGGTCATTAAAGTTTTCATCAATTATCCTAACATCAAGTCCAGATGCAATAGTACCTTGTTTTTTCTTTAAGTCCCATAATTCTTGTTCAGATAACTCCTTTCTTAACCAAGGCTTAAAGAAATTTAAAGTGGTAATTGCCATTGCTTCCGTTGAACCATACGAATGGACTATTTCTCCTCCTGTTTCATCCCAAAATCCTCTCATTAAAGCTATTGGAGGTTCTGAACCACCACAAATCAGGCGAGCTTTCGAGAGATCTGGTTTTTGGTCCATTTTCCTAATTATTTCAAGCATAGCCATGAACACTGCAGGAACACCTCCAGAAACAGTTACACCTTCTTCCACCATTAAATAAGTTAACTCCTCAAGATCTTCCAAACTCCATTTTCCTGTAAAAACCATTTTAGATCCCGCATAAGGTCCAGCAAGTGGCATAGACCATCCCAGAACATGGAACATTGGTACCATTTGAAAAACCACATCTTCTACAGTCATTGAGAATTGCGCAGCAAATACGATTGTTTGAATATACGCATTACGATGGGAATAATAAACCCCTTTTGGTTTTCCTGTAGTTCCTGTTGTATAACACGCGGCATAAGCAGAATTTTCATCAAGATAAGGCCATTCGTAATAAGGAGATGCATTAGTTAGAAGTTGCTCGTAGCTGTAGCATGGATATAATTTAGTTTCTATTTCATTTAGGTCTTTATCAGTTACTATAATGTATCCTTTCACGTTTTCACAGACGGGCATTATAGATTCGGCAATTGAAATTAAATCTTCATCCACAATGATAAATAAGGCTCCCGAATGATTCACAACATATGATAAGTCTTGTGTAGAAAGACGTAGATTGAGATTGACCATTACTGCTCCTGTGCCAGGTAATCCATAGTATATTTCAAAATGTTGATAATGATTCCATGCTAAAACTCCAACTCTATCCCCAACTTTTACTCCAATTGTCTTTAAGGCATTTGCTAATTTTTGCATCCTTTTATATGAATCCATATAAGTGTATCGATGCAGAATTCCATCCATTTTTCTACTAACAATCTCTTGCCTGGAATAAGACCGAATTGCATGTTTCATAACATTTATCATATTTAATTGGTAATTTTCCTTTGAAGAAAACTGAAAACCCTTTACAATTTTCACAAAATTCACTGAAATTTTTGATAATTTTTAACTATATTTAGTATTTTAATTCATTATTTGTTAAATAGGTATTTTCTAATTGAGTAACCCTAGATTTCCTGATGGAAATTTAATTTTTGTTTATGAAATTTTTTGTTTTGTATATTTGTTAGATGCTTTTAATGAAAGTTACGAGACAACTTTAATCCATTTAAACAATCTGAAGAGAAGAAGTCTCAGCTACGGCAAATAAATTAGGAATTTTAGCTGAATCTCTAAAAAATGAATTAGTTCAGAATTATTCTAATCCAGAAACACTTAATAAGTAAAAAATTATGAAATTAAAAAAATAGAAAAATTTATCCACTTTCTTTTTTCTTGAATTCAAAATTAATCTCTATTGTATGTTTAATGCCAACTCTTTTACCTAACTTTCTTACATAAGATGTTCTGCTTTTTTTTATTAAGTCATTAAATATTAAAGCGGGGATTAGAGAAATTGCCAAATAAAAAGGTAAGCCTAACCACAAAATTATCCCCGGAACATTAAGAATATTACCGGGATAACCAAGATTGTTTATAAAATTTGTTAGAAAGTCATAAATAATTATAATATATGTAATGATTGAACCAATCCCCGCATAACTTCGGAAGATAGTTTGTAGCCAATCTCCAATAGATTTTAATGTAAAGGCTTCATCCGAATTAATTAGTCTCTCCTTATTTGAATATATTATTCCTGAATCTTCTAAAAACCATACAGAGGAAAAGAGCATAGCAGACACACCAAAAGTTATCATTAATAAAGTAGCTTCAGCTAAAAATCGTGTTAGTATAGGTGCCCTTGAAACCACATTAATTTCTGCAACAAGATCTGATTCTAGTATAAACTGAATAATAGTAGGAGTTAAGAAAAGTGATGATAAATTAATCGCCATTAATACCGGGAAAAAAGATCGTGAGAATAATTTTACATCTTGAGTTGGTTTTTCATATTGAATCCCATAATGCATTTTCGAACCATAAATCTTCTTATGAAGAAATAATACTATAGGGCTAATCAAATATCCTCCGAAAATTACACCAATGATACTTGATAAAGGTAAGATAAAGCTAAATATAAAAGCTAATTCGATAAGCGCATCATTTAAAGGAAGAAAGCGTGTTAAAGCGAATTGAGTTTGGGGTTTTAATACAACACGTAAAATTGCTACAATAATAATCCAAAAAACGCAGTAAAGACTAAATAAGATTAGCAGGTTTCTATAACGGAAGTTACGTTTAGAATTTAGCATCTTAAAGAACTCATTTTATATTTTGAATGGAGTTATTAATTTTAAATAATATAGTTATTATTTTATAAATTTATTGTGGTTACTAATGTGTGAATCTAAAATAGAATAATTTTAATTAAAATGAAAATGTCATAGGTTATAGATTAATAAACGGAAATTATTATGCCAAAAGCAAAGGTTAATAATATAGAAATTGAATATGATACATTCGGGGACCCTTCTTCAAAACCATTATTACTAGTAATGGGCCTTGGCGGTCAGATGATTGGTTGGGTTGATGAAATGTGTGAAGCTTTAGCAAACCAAAGACTATTTGTTATAAGATTCGATAATCGAGACGTTGGTTTATCAACTAAATTTGATGACGCGGGTTTGCCAAACTTACCGGAAATATATGCTACCGTAGCGCGTGGTGAAAAGCCTGAAGTACCATATACCTTAGAGGATATGGCAGATGATGCAGTTGGTGTTTTAGATGATTTAAATGTTGATAAAGCACACATTTGTGGTGCTTCTATGGGAGGGATGATTGCTCAGATAATTGCATATAGGCATCCCTCTAGGGTTTTAAGCCTCACCTCAGTAATGAGTACCACAGGAAATCCCGACTTAAAGCAACCGTCGCAAGAACTAATGCAAGAATTATTTAAACCCATTGCTACTGAGCGTGAAGAATATATTAAAGAAAGTGCTCAGCGTGGTCGTCTTACTTATGGAACATTACCTTATAATGAAGACCGAGCACGTGATTTAGCAGCAATAGCATATGATCGATATTTTTATCCTATAGGTATTATGCGTCAAGCTGCCGCGATTTCTGCTAATGGTAATCGAAAATCCAAACTAGCGTCGATTACTGTTCCTACTCTCGTAGTTCATGGTAGAGAAGATCCACTTATTCCTGTTGAAGGTGGGATCGACACTGCGGACGCAATACCTGAAGCAGAATTGCTAATTATTGAAGGTATGGGACATAGTTTCCCCCCTGAAGTTGCACCTCAAATTTTAGAAGCACTTGTTGCTAATATTAACAAAGCAAATAATTAATAATCTCTAAATTCTAAATTACTTTTTCTTCAATCTTTTTTTTCCCACCAGTGTGGTGTTTCTACTGTCTTTATATCTCCAAAATTTGCCACAATAGTATGATTCTCCTCAAATGTGAATACAAAACCTCCGAGATACCCGACCCATCTATCATCTGGGGGAAGCCCCAACCATCCATACCTAAACGCATTTAGGTGATAGTCATGTGTGATATAAATATCTATCCCATTTTGGGGCGCTAATTTGAGTTGATTCCATATAACATCTGCAGCTCTCTGACAATATAAGATTAAAGAAGGAAATTTCTCTGTTGCGTAAAAACCCGATGCCCATCGAAAAAATATATCTAAATCTTGATGTTTTTGTAGTTCAGACAAAAAGAATTTATTGTTTATTCCAACCTTCCATACTACGGAGCATTCTCCTTTGAAGATACTTTCTCCACCAATTTCTTCGAATCCTGCATGGATATTTTCTGCGGTTTCCTTGCATCGATTTACCGGACTATGAAATAGTCGAATTGTCTTATTTTTCAGTAATTTCGTACCGAAAAGTCTTGCGATTGATCTCCCTTGTGGAGTGAGTTCCATATTTTGATTTACATCTGTAAGTTTCGGCTCATACCTCTGTGAATGTCTAAGAATGAGAATACATTTTGAATTAAATAATGGATTTTTAAGATTTTCAATAATTTCTCGAGCCTGTTCTGTCCAAGCTGCTTCATTCCAGACCTTTTTTATATCATATTTATTTTGCATGGACTTTTAAATTAAATCTTTAAGTTTTAGGCACCCACCAGTGCGGGATACCTACTGGTTTTAATCCTCGATGATCTAATAAGAGAATCTGATCTTCTTCGAATGTAAATGCAAACCCTCCTAAAAACTTGACCCATTGTTCATCAGGTGGAAGACCAAACCAACCATATCGTAATGACATAACATGCCAGTCATGTGTAACATAGATATCTATATGCCTATTAGAGTGATTATTATTTTGATTCCAAATCAGTTGGGCAGCTTGGTGACAGTATGTTGTGAATGGTGTCCAATCCTCTGGAAGATAAAATCCTGCAGACCATCGAAATAATATCTTGCTAAAATGGTCATAATTTAAATGCTCTCTAAAAGCCCGATTTTGAATTCCAATATCAAAAAGTGGTTCAAGCACTCCTTTTAATTCACTATTCCCCCCAATATTTTGAAATCCATTATGGATATTTTCTGCGGTTTCTTCACATCGCCAGATGATACTATGAAAAAGTCTTATGGATCTATTTTTAGGTAAACTTTCACCAAATTTCTTTGCTATCGCATGACCTTGAGGAGTTAATCTTAATTTATTCACATTTTCTAGAGGCTTTGGCTCATTTCTGTGAGAATGTCTTAAAATGAGAATTAGTCTTGAATCTTCTGGAAATTTATCCAGGTTTTCGATGATATTCCGTGCATGAACAACCCACTCTGCCTGATTCCAGATTTTTTCTACGTTCATTTCAATATATCCAATGATTTCATTTAAAAAATTAAGGTTAACATTTGAATTTATTCATTATAAATTTCTTTGTTAGTTTTTTAAGGATTTTAGCTATTTAGTATGGGAGATTTTAAATATTGATTATTCCCAGCGAAGAATCATAGTACCTTCAGATACAGTAAAACCATTATTTTTATAGAGATGAAATGCTCCCATTTCTATTTCAGTTCCTAATGTGATATATTTTGCTCCTTGCTTAGAGACGACATTGATAATCTTATATAATAAGAGTTCTCCTAATCCTTTACCTTGAAAATCAGGATGTATACACATGCAGTTAATATGTTTACTGTTTTCTTCAAATTCTAAGACATACGAAAACCCAATTATCGTATTATCCTTTATTAATACTATAGATGCCTCCCTATTCAATATATCTGGCTCGTAAAGTGTATGAAAGTAATCTAATCTTTCATTTTTAGTTTGATACGCAAAAAATTTAGCATCTCCTGATTCAAATGAAGAAATATAACACTGATAGATATCAATCTCGTCAAATTTATTAATTAATCTCATAGATAATTCCTTTGGTAGAATAAGCTCAGGAGTATCATTCAAATTAACATCATATACCATTTCAACATACTTTAACTTAGTTTTAAATCCTAGGGATTGGAAGAGAGTAAGCGAATTTGATGGTGATGTCATTTCCCCTACTTCATTTTGCCGAACAGATATCTCGATACTCTTATATCCTTGCTTTTTTGCTAATTTTTTTGCTGCAGTGAGAAGGTTTGATGCTAACTCATCCCAATCGTAAGTTGGAGCAACTAACGGATTTCCACCTAAAGTTTCTCCAACATTTATCTCAAGAGTCGCATCTGTTATAGGATAAAGCAAAAGCCATCCAACAATTGCTTCATTTTCGTAAGCGATAACATAATAAATTGAGCGATTTGTAAAGTTCTCCCTAAAAATCGTTGCTAAATCTTCAAATGCGATTCCTTTATCTAATAAGTCTTGCTTTCGAATTTTAAAAGTAATTTGTAATAATTCTTCAAATTCAATATTATCGCCCCTAATAATTTTAACCTTAATTGTCATTTTTTCTCTTCTTTCTACTTTTAAAGATAAGAGGTTTAATCACTATTTATCATTTTTCGATTTCAATGTAAAATAGAGATTTATGGGTACTAATAATTGAAACAAAAAAATTGATTAGGGATATGATAAAATCGTCATTATTGTTGAGAGGGAATTCCTAGGTCTTCTAATAACGGAGTTAAAAACATCTTATCAAATTCTTTAATCCTTAATGTGCTGTAAAGGTACAACCGTAAGAAATTTTGGATTTCATAATTAATCTTATCTAAATCAATAAAATCATATTCAGGTTCAATCTCTATTTTATCTAAATTTAATGGTTTTAATTGTTTCGCTACTAAATGAGACATAAAACCAACAAAAGCTTTCTCAATAATGTTATCCTCTTCCTCAGATAATTCATAGGCTTCATGCACAATTTTATTTCGTAATTTCCTTATTGATTGCAGAAAAATTTCAAGATCTTCAGATAGTTCTAAGTCTGTGATTTTCTCTTCCATATCCTTATTGATATACTCTTGCACATGAGTTTTAGTATATTCTTCTAAATTTGTAAAGAACCTAACTAAAAATTTGAATGAGTCAACATTTTTATCGTTTTTCCATTCCCGGTATGGATCTCCCCATTGAAAAAAATTAACCTCATCTAAAGCGTTTTTAATCGTTTTCTTTATGTTATCAACTTTTTCAATAAAATAATCTGAATAGTCCATGTAGGGTTTGTTTTGAGATGTATAATTATATTTATATTGTTGACCAAATTCTTTAAACGCACTCAATTTTTTAATACGCGAAGTTTCTTCCATAATTTCTTTTTTACCAACTTCTGCAGCAAATTTTAGCATAAAACCACATTCAGGGCAGTAAGTTACCCATGATCCTTTGATCGATGAAAATGGCTTTACGACTATCTGGTGTTTTTCATTTTGAAACTTTGTAAGCTCACCCTTAGACTCAACAAGATCAAAATGATTCTTTTCGAGATGAAACGATTCTGGAATGAATTTATAATTGCATAAAGGACATTTTAATTTCTTTTTTTGAGGAAAATTATTCTCTGTCATGAAACCTCACTATAAGATATATTTACTAGTAGTAAATTACCTTATTAAATAAGAAATCTTCATATATTAGGTTTATCTAAAACTTAAATGATCTTCTCAGAAGTAGCAATAAAAATTTTAAAAAAAAAGAAGATTTTAAAAAAATTTTGGGATTTTTAATTACGTTTTTTAAAATACCGCTAGAATTATACCCAGAGTAGATAGAAATGTTGCGATAACTAATACCGGAACAGAAAGATAATCATGCTCAATGCTAACCTCGCGCCCTTCTTTTTCTTTAAGTAATTTGAATTCGTGTTCTATCTTTTTATGGTTAACACGTGTTATCATTGCAGTAGAAAGAAGGATGCTTACTGTAGTAAGCGACACACCTAATGATATATAAGTTGCTTGCGATTCTAGGTTATTTACCCGACCTGATTTCTCATTTATCTCATCTTGAATGTCTCTCACCTGATCATAGAGAAAGAAATCCATTATACTTTCTATGCCACCTCCCTCAAAAATAAAGATTTCGTAACCTGTATCAGGATCATGAGGACGAAATTCAGGGGCTAAAGCTTGAATAACTGAATAACTAAAATATGGCCCATAATAGTCACTTGCATTCCATATATATACAGGTGAACCGTAGAGACTATTATACATTTGCCACATTTCATAGGTTATTCTATAATCATATCCATCTGATTCTTGAAAGGCTATTACGAAATCGGCAGTAGTTACATTGAAGTGTCGATATAGATGAACAACTGTTAAAGTATTTTGCATACCTTGGCTATATATCAACAATTCGACAATCTTTTTAACATAAAAATCTCTTTGATTTTGAGATATGGTTGAATTTAGATAATCAAACTCGTTATCTACTAACATTGCTTCTAAACGTATATCGATTGATTTATATGTGGTTGAAATATCTCGGCTTGTTAGGAAAAAAGCTTTTGATTCCATCCTAATTAGAGTATCCTGTAAATCTAATACTTGACCTTGGATGCTATTAGCTTGTGAAGAAAGATTCTCTTGTAATGACCCCGCAATAAATGCAGTTCCAGAGATAAATAAAATTATTCCATAAACAACATAATATTTGGTTTTAAATTTCATGAATGAAAAAATAGAATGTTGTTCATATAATTATTATGCAATTTGACCTAGATTTAAAAGTGATCTAAAACAAGGAGGAAATTGAGGATAATAGTAAATTTATATATGTTCTTCTTTTATTCCGAGTTTTCTTTTTTGTTTTGCTTCTTTCTTTTTCCTTTTCTGTATTGCTCTACGTTTTTTCCTTATTCTTTCATATGAGTAAAGGTAAGGATAGTGTTTGATATCAAGAAATACAATAGTTATGAGTATCACCCCTAATATCACATTTGTGAAACCTATCAATTGATACGATGATATGAAAATGAATCCTATCATCAAACCCCCGATTTGTAAAAAACTAGTGGCTATTAAAGGACTAGCAATCTGTGATATTGCTTGTAAGTTTGTAGTCCATCCGCTCAACGCACCTTGCTTATCTGGACCTATTGCTTTCGTAATATTAGTAGATATTAAGGGTCCAATTGAAGCAGAACTGAAACTAAAAGGGATTACAAAGATATAGAGCATCCATAATTCATTTAGATAAGGATATATTAAGAAACTAACAATATATATGCTCATACCCATAAAAAACATCTTTTTTTCACCCATTCTTTGAATTAAACGTCTCATAAAGACTAATCCATAAATCATGACGAAACCTGCTGAAACGGCCATGATTGAGCCAATTATAAAGGCATTGGCCCCGTATCTAGAGTAAAGTACTAAAGAGAAACTTGTATTAAAAATCATTGAGATTAGGGAAAGAATTAAAATCTCAACAAATCGAAGTGCTACTTCTTTTGTTAAAATTCCCTTAGAGGCACCCATACTCGCTTCCTTTTTTATTTTCATATCTGAAATTCTTTCCTTTGGCATACTTTCAACTAATACGGTATATGTCATGATTGTAGAAAAAACTGTAAGAGCACTAGCAAATATCATGGGATATCGCCAATTAAAGAAGCCTAAAGCTCCGCCAATAAATGGACCGATTATCATGCTTGACGTATAACCAGCCATAATCTTACCCATCTGTGAAGCACGGGTCTGTGGGGTGGTCACATCTGATATATATGCTCGGACGATAGGCATTTGCCCACTGAATACTCCATCCAAGATTCGAGCAGCAAAGATTATGGGGATTGAATCAGAGAACACTAATAATAAAAACGCAAATCCTGTACCAATTTGAGAAATCATTAAAATAGGTTTGCGTCCATATTTATCACTTAGTTTACCCCATACTGGACCAAAGATCAATAGAGCGATCGCATTTGAAGAAATTGAAAGGCCTATTGTTATATCTGTAGCACCGAGGCCATAAAATATTTGTGGTAACAATGGGAGAACCATAATAAATCCGAGCGAGTCAACAAAAATACTTAGAATGATAGTAAACATCGCACGATTCGGATTTATCTGATATTTTGCTAACGATTCTCTGTGTGCTTCATCACTTGGAAATTCTTGTGTCTCCATAAAATTATCCTTGGTAAGTAAACTAAAATATGTTTAAGAAAATAAAGGGATCCATATAAAATTTCATTTAAGAAGAGTTTTTCAACCATTAATGTCTTTTGGTGACTTTTTAGGGCTTTATATATTTTCCTTTTTTTCCTTTTTTGCTTCTTTCATTTTTTTTCTTAAAGGTTTTTCATATGAATATAATCGGGGATGCTTCTTAACATCAATATAAGCAACCACCAGAAGGATCATAGATAAAATCGCAATAGTGAAACCGATTAATTGATATGAATCAAAGAAGATTAACCCGATGGTTAAACCGCCGATTTGTAGGAACCCTGTTGAGATTAAGGGGCTAGTTGTTTGAGAGATTGATCGAAGATTTGTACTCCACCCACTAATCGCACCCTGTTTTGCTGGACCTACTGCTTTAGTAATATTACTAGATATTAGTGGAGAAACAGAAGCCATACATAAAGAAAAAAATGTCATGAAGATATACAACATCCAAAATTCAGCTAAATAGGGATATATAATAAATAGAATAATGTATCCAAAGATACATGAAAAGAGAAGACGTTTTTCTCCAACTTTTTGAATTACACGTTTCATGAGAAACAAGCCGTAAACCAGTAAAATAACACCAGTTACAGACATTATCGTACCAATAATAGTTGGATTAGCATTAAATCTTTTATAGAGAGATAGGGATAAACCGGTGGTAAAAATCATAAAGATAAAAGAATGCAATAAAGCTTGGAGAAAACGAATGCCAACTTCTTTAGTCCAAATACTTTGTTTATCATTAGAAGATTTAATAAGAAGATTTAGTTTAGCTTGTAAATCAGCAATCCTTTCTTTTGGCATGCTTTCAATCAAAACTGTAGCTGTTAGAATAATTGAAACAATTGTCAGTAAACTTGCAAATACCATCGGCAACCACCAAGCAAATGTACCTAAAAAACCACCAAGTAGAGGACCTACTATCATACCTGATGTATATCCGACCATAATCTTGCTCATCTGAGGTGCGCGAGTCTTAGGAGTAGTTATATCAGAAACATATGCTCGTATAATAGGAAACTGCCCACTGAAAATTCCATCCAACATTCGTCCTGCAAGGATTATATAAAGAGAGTTTGAAAAAGCTAAAAGAAGAAAGGCAACTCCCGTACCTGCCTGAGAGATCATTAAAATCGGTTTTCGACCATATTTATCACTCAATTTGCCCCAAATTGGGCCAAATATTAGGATCATAACCGCGTTTGAAGAAATAATAAGTCCATACACAATATTGCTTGCACCAAGTGCTGTTGCTATAGCAGGTAATAATGGCATAACCATTGAAAACCCGAAAACATCGACCATTATGCTAAGAATAATCGTAAACATCGCATGGGATGGATTAATTTGATACTGCTCTAAATGCTCTCTATGCTCTTCATCACTGGGCCATCTAATTGCTTCCATGAATTTATCGTTGGAATTTATTGAAAATAATGGTTTAGAAAAAAATGGAAAATATATAAAATTTCATTTTCCAATATTCTTAAAAAATTGAAAAGAAATAATTAAATCGCTAGGTCCGAAATTCACCGCTCTAAATTAATAACAACTATTTCCCCGGTAGCACATAATTTATTGTTGTAAAAGAGTGAACAGGACACAGTAATTTTTGATTTTTTCATTTCCTTAACTTTAGCTCGTAAAGTGACAGGTTTTCTTGTTCGTGCCGGTCGCAGTAGTTTAATATTGATTGAGCCTGTAGCGTACCTAAGAATAGGTTCGGTGCCTATCTCTCTACCCGCTGCTTTATATGCTGCTGCTATAGCGGTATTAGTACAATGACAATCAATAATAGTAGCAATAATCCCTCCACATAAAGCCCCCATGTATGCTTCATGATACTTTTTTGGTTGCCATGTGCATACAGCCTCGTCACCGTCCCAATAGCTTTTAATCTGTAAACCATGTTCATTATTTCGTCCACAACCCCAGCAGAAAGAACCCCAAACAGGCCATAGATCTTGAAATGCTTTATCTTCCATTGTGATTTCCTCCTTATTCAATTACATTTGTTTCAAAAATTGAATATCGATTATTTAAAGTTTTCCTATAAATTTTCGGAGCACTATATTAGATTTTGTCGATTTCTCGAGCCTTGGGCCTGGATCACAGTTCTTCCGGGCATTTCTTTATCGGGATCACCACCCATTTTTCTAGCTGCTGATAAATAGATCCCAATTGCCATTGTTGATGTTTCTTTTTTAGCTCTTGTAGTAAATACCTTTGCAGCAATTTCACTCACACTTTTATTCTGAGGAGAACTTAACCAAGCCCATTCGGCTAGATGGCTAGCTAGTCTTAATTCGCCTTTCTTTAAAAGTTCTATTGCCCTCTTGGCTAATTTATCTGCACCTCCCGTCAAATCTGCAATTTCATTTGCTAGGGCGATTTCAGTAGCAGGTTTTAGATGAGAGGGAATTCCATCATACCAACCACCATACAACCTCCAAATATTTCTAACTATGAATTCAGGTTCGTCATAGATTGGCTTAAGGTATGGCTTTGTAAGTAAATCATCAGAAACTTTTACAGTGTGAATTATAGAATCTAAAGTTGCCCCTTTATTCATCAACTCGATTGTTTGAGATTGAAGTGATTCAAGTAATAGGGCAGTATTAATTAATGCTTCTTTAACTCGGTTTTTACCTATTATTGGGAGACCATGTCCGGGACATAAAATTTTAGGAGATAATTTTTCCATCTCTCGTAATGCTGACGCCCATTCATAAGCATAACGTTGGACTTTTTGAGGATTACCTGCATTTGGTACTCCCCAGATAAAGAGATCCCCTGTGCATAATATTTCTGTATCAGCAAAAAAAACCCAGGTATGATCATCTGTTTCTCCTTTTGAATGCTTTAATTGAATATTAATACCCCCAACTTCAATAGTTAATTCATCTCGATAAGTTTCATCGGGATAGTAGAATTCATTAGTAAAAGCAGGTTCTCCCTTATCCCCTCGAAATTGCCTTAAATTAATAGACGCATTCCACGATTCTGTCAATTTATAGCGATCGAAACGGTTAATTATTGCTTCATGTGCAATAACCCGAAAAGATGGCCATTGATTCCTCTCAATTTCCTCTAAATAGGGTTTGATTCCTACGTGATCAACATGACCATGAGTAAATATTATTGTGTGGACTCTTTGTTTAGTAACCTCCCGTACTGTGCTAAATTTTTTATTTACATCGAAAGTTGCTCCAGGATCAACTATTATCAACCCCTCATTGGTTTCTCTTATTATTGAATTTGAAAAACCTCGGTAAAACCATGTTCGTTGTGAATTATGTTCACTAATAAGCTCGAGTCCACGAGGAACACCAAAAGGATGATAGGAGAACGTATCTATTCTACCCATCCAAAGGTCTTCGGCAAGGTCTAAAATTTTACCCATTTTTTTTCAACTCTTTTTAATTTAATAATATTACTTTAAGTTCTTCAAACCATTTAATTCAAATTTATGAATAGTTTAAAGTGAATATTTTGAACTATATTAGATTTGTTAATTTTGCACTGATTTCCCATAATCTTTTAGCATCATCTTCATTGTAAGATTCTTTAGAAGATTCTTGTTGTTCCTTTTTTATATAATATTTTCCGGTTATGCCTTCTACTTCTGGTGAGGATGCTAAATATATTGATGTTTCAGCACCTTTTTCAGGGCTTTTAAACACGAGTTTTCCAAATCCTCGGCTAAATCGTGACATTTCTCGACCTAGATTAGTATTTATCATCCCAGGGTGAATAATATTAACCGTAACTCCAGTCCCCTCCAATCTTCTACTTAATTCATAGGAAAATAACATAAATGCTAGTTTAGAATTGCCATAGACTCTGAATAAGCGATGTTTCTTATTTTCACACTGAAGATCATCAAAATCTATTTTTGCCATTCTATGAGCAGCTGACCCTACATTTACAATTCTACTTGGAGAGCTCTTTTTTAATATATCTAGTAATAAATTCGTTAATAAAAAAGGTCCAAGGTGATTTACAGCAAAATTCATTTCATATCCATCGACACATAATCTTCGCTCAGAAGCCATTACTCCAGCATTGTTGATTAAAACGTGCAAATTTTGATACTTCTGCTTAAACTCTTCCACAAATCTACGAATTTCTTCTTGAGATGATAAGTCGCACAACAGTAAATCCACATTCTTATTCCCAGATTCACTGATAATTTCATTTTGGGCAATTTCTCCAGCTTCTTTATTCCGACATAGCATTACTACAGTGGCATTCATTTTTGCTAAACCAATAGCAGTAGCTTTACCTATCCCGGAGTTTGCACCAGTTATAATGCATATCTTGTCTTTCATACTCACAATTTTTCTACTCTTTTTACCTAATAGTAATTAAAATTAAAAATTGTAAATAATTTAAAACTTCAATTAAATTAATTTATAAGATTAAAGATATGCCGAAAGCAAAATCAAATAATATTGACCTTGAATATGATACCTTCGGAAATCCTTCAGATAAACCATTACTTCTAATTATGGGATTAGGTTCTCAAATGATCCAATGGGAAGAAGGATTCTTAAAACTGCTAACCGATCAAGGCTTTTTTGTAATTATATTCGATAACAGGGATGTAGGATTATCGTTAAAATATGAAGAAGCAGGGGAACCAGATTTAATGCAAGGCTTCATGGCAGTTCAACAAGGAAAGGATTTTAATGCTCCCTACACGTTAGGAGATATGGCAGATGATGCTGTAGGGCTTTTAGATGCGCTAGATATTGAAAAAGCTCATATTTGTGGAGCTTCGATGGGAGGTATGATTGCCCAAACTATTGCTATAAGGCATCCCTCCCGAGTATTAAGTCTCACATCAATAATGAGCACCACAGGAAATCCTGAACTCCCTCAAATGTCTCAAGAAGCAGCACAAGTATTATTCAATCCCGTACCCCCTGAGCGAGATGCTTATATTGAGAACTTAGTGCAAGTAGGAAAATTTATTTATGGAAAGGGATTTCCATTTAATGAAGAAAAACAACGTGAATTTGCGGCTAGAGTATTTGATAGATGCTTTTACCCTCAGGGGGTTGAACGTCAGACACTTGCAATAATGGCGGATGGAAATAGAAAAAACAGGCTTTCTGCGATTAAAGTTCCAACTCTAGTAATACATGGACGAGATGATCCCTTATTCCCTGTTGAAGGAGGAATAGATACTGCGGAATCGATACAAGGATCTGAACTTTTAATTCTAGATGGAATGGGACACAGCTTACCTCCTGAAGCTTGGGCTCAAATATCTGATGCAATAGCAAAAAACGCAGCAAAAGCTTAAATTTTTTTGATATTTAAAAATAATGTAATAACTAAAATAGGAAGGAACGAAAATGCCGAGAGCAAAAGCAAATAATATTGATATTGAATATGAAACCTTTGGAAATGCATCAGATAAACCTTTACTTCTAATAAGTGGTTTAGGAGCTCAAATGATATTTTGGGATGAAGGATTTATCCAAAATTTAGTAGAACGCGGGTTTTTTGTGATCCGTTTTGATAATCGAGATGTTGGGTTGTCGAGTAAAATTGAGGAAGCGGGAGAGCCGGATATAATGCAAGCCTACATAGCAATTCAAACAGGACAACCGTTCAAACCCCCATACACGTTGGAAGATATGGCTGATGATGCTATTGGGCTTTTAGATGCTCTAGATATTAAAAAGGCTCATATTTGTGGTCTATCAATGGGGGGCATGATTGTACAAGTAATAACTTTACGACATCCCTCTCGTGTCTTAAGCCTTATTTCAATTGCGAGTTCAACGGGGAATCCAGATCTTCCAGGAGGGGACCCAGAAGTAAGACAAGTTATGGCTGCTCCTGCACCCCCAGATCGCGATGGATACGTTGAATATTATGTAAAACTCGGACGTTTACTTTATGGTTCAAAATTTCCTTATGATGAAGCAAAGGGGCGTAAACTTGCGGCTGTGGCCTTTGATAGATGCTTTTATCCTCCGGGGATTGGTCGACAAACTTTAGCAATAATGACAAGTGGAAATAGGAAACCTAAATTAGCTTCGATAAAGGTTCCTACACTTGTGATTCATGGTTCTGGTGATCCAGTTATCCATGTTGAAGCTGGTAAAGATACCCACGATGCAATATCTGGATCTAAATTATTAATTATAGAAGGGATGGGACACAGTTTACCTGCTAAAACCTGGGGTCAAATATCTGACGCAATTGCAGAGAATGCTGTGAAATTATAATCTTAAAACGTGATCAGGCTTTAGATTATACAAGGTATAAATTATTAATATAATGAAAATTTAAAAATTGTTTAATATTTAGAAATAGTATTAAAAAAATTAAAAAGGAATAAAAATGCCGAGAGCAAAAGTAAAAAATCTTGAAATTGAATATGAAACCTTTGGGAATCCTTCAGATAAACCATTACTTTTAGTAAATGGCTTAGGAAGTCAAATGATTAATTGGGATGAGGAGTTTATCCAACTTTTGGTTGACCGTGGATTTTATGTGATCCGTTTCGATAATAGAGATGTGGGTTTATCATCTAAATGTGAAGAAGCAGGCGAACCAAATCTTATGCAAGCAATTATGGCAGCTCAAGCTGGAGAATCCGTTGAATCCCCATATTCATTAAACGACATGGCAGATGATGCGGTGGGGCTTTTAGATGTTCTAAAGATTGAAAAAGCTCATATTTGTGGGGTTTCAATGGGTGGAATGATCGTACAAACAATAACTATTCGACATCCCTCTCGTGTGTTAAGCCTTACTTCTATAATGAGTACAACAGGGAATCCAGATCTTCCACAAGCATCACCAGAAGTCGGACAAGCGCTAGTTACTCCTGTACCTCCGGAGCGTGAAGCAGTTATTGAAAATGCGATTAAGGTTGGTCGTATGATCTATGGTTCAGGATTTCCTTATGATGAGGCAAAGGGGCGTAAACTTGCGGGTATGGCATTTGATAGATGCTTCTATCCAACTGGTTTTGGTAGACAGTTGTTAGCAATAATGACGCATGGGAATAGAAAACCAAAACTAGGCTCTGTAAAAGTTCCAACGCTAGTAATCCATGGCAGTGACGACCCCCTTATTCTTGTAGAAGGTGGCAAAGACACCCACGAAGCCATACCCGGATCTGAATTAATAATTATAGAGGGGATGGGTCATAGTTTACCTCCGGAAACGTGGACCCAAATAACGGATGCTATTAAAGCAAATGCTACAAAAGCCTAAGCTCTTTATTTATATTTTTTTTAATTTTAATTAATTTTACCTATTCCAGCAAACAACAAATGAGTATTAAAGCTATTAAATATCTTGATGGTAGTGGGAACGAGTATATTATCATTAATGAGTTCAAAATCACAATAGAATATATCCCAATAAAACCAATGCAAAGTTCAAGTGGTATTTACGACGGGGGAGATTACATCAAAAAGGAAATATCAGAACAACAATACAATAAAATACATTCGACCTTGATAGAAGCTATAGAAAATAGAGACATTTATATCAATGATAGAGTGAAGGGATCTGGCATGATTATACTCCAAGAAGAAATTCAAGAAGATTTGTATATTTTAGAACCGGGCTCAAAAGAAATTGAAAATATTGAAAATGTTTTGAATGATGTTATTCAAAATTAAACGGTAATCTCAGATCGCAGTTCTACTAATTTATCGGGATAATTCGTATAAATTCCATCAACCCTATATCCTCTATAATCTAAATTCAAGTATTTTCGCATAAAGTATTTGAAAAGAACTGACCAGAGATAAAATTTGAATCCTGCCTTTTTCACTTGAGTAAAAACTTCCAGATTGAATCGATGGTGGGCTAAATTGATAACTTGAACATCTAACTCCTTCATGAGATCCAAGTGTCTATAATTATTTTCGGAAATTTGTATATCAGAATATAACGAACATACTAAGGTGACTTCTCTACTTCTTTTTCTCAAGGGTTTGAATAGGGATTCTGCTGATTTAGTATGACCAACGGGTTTGGTAATTTCTACATTATCAATTAAATTGTAGTTTTCCGCCACTTCGATTATTTTTAATCCTGTTTCGACTCTAAATATGTCAAAATTATACCTGATCTTATCACCAAACACCTTAAACATATCAGTTAAAGTTGGGATTGATTCATCATTCTCTAATTGTACCTGCTTTACAATATCTAAGCTAACCTCTTGAATGAAATTCTTTCTGTTCTTATGTACTATAAAAGGTAAGAAATGAAGTACGATCTCCTCGTCCTTCGTTAATTGAGCTTCAGTTTTAATGCCATCAACACCCATATCTACTGCTTTCTTAAATGATGACATAGAATTCTCAATCCCTCTAAATCCCGCACCTCTATGACCCCAAATAATAGTAGTCCCCATTTATGAATCTCTCGCAAACTGATTAAGTATAATGATAATAATTATGTAATTAAATAATTCCTTTATAGTTCAAAAAGTAGCTTAAAACTATAATAACACTTATTCAAGGATTTCTTTAAGCTGTTCTTCTAATTGTTTAAAGTCTTTTATTATTCCCATATCATCATCCATGCAACCAGAAATAGCGTCGCTAGCTCTTAATATCTTATAAAAGTTTCTTTCTTTCAAGGGTTTCAATGTTATCCCATTAAATAGCATTTATGTTTTATAGGGAGAATAAGAATAGAAAACTCTTGAAATAGCTCTAAAATAATTATAGGTGTAAAATGCTTTTCCCTTCAACTAACAAAAAAGTAAATTTAAAAAAGGATTAAAATATAGACTTTTTAAAATTAAAATTGAGACCAAGTATTAGTGTTAAACCACATTTCCCTCTCTTTCTTTAATGGATCATCCCAAATCTCTGTTATATCATCAAATATTATGGTACTTCTATTTTCAATGTTGTAAGGAGGCCATTCAGGTATATTTTCATGGTTTGGGACACCTGATTTAGCAAATGATACCCAAGCTTTCATCATTTTATCGGAAAGTGATTCAGTCTCTGGTGTTTTCTTGGGAAAAAACCAGAAAAAGTCTTCCCAAAAGTATCCAAATACAAATGCGATTTCAAAGCCATGCATTGCTCCATATCTTCCACCTTCAAAAGGATTTTTCCAATTAAACATATACATATAAGTATTTTTTTGATGTTCACTCTGAGCCTCAGCAAATTTTATTGATGGAATACGCATAATCGCGTCCGTCATGAATGCGTCATAAATATCATGGATATTCATAGACATATTGATTTCTTCTCTGGATTTTGTATATACATTGATCAAATCTTCCACATCTATTTCTTCATCTCCTGAAAGGCTCATAATCATTTTTATTCTGGTTTTCATTGCATTTATATTAATTTTTTCGAAGTTTGGCTCAAAAGCACGCCATAATCTCCATTCTTCGAGGTTAGTACCCACTATTAACTCAATATCTTTTGCGAATCCCTCTTTAATTGCTTTTATGGGGTGTTGCGGGAGGGTCTCATCATCAATATAGGGTCTAAGATCTACCATTTGTAAGGGTGCTTTTATTTGTGTATTGATTAGTCCATTTATTATTTTATCAACAGGGAGTCTTCTAAATTCATCTATATCACCATTACCTAATTCAAGTTCATTTAATATCATTTCATAAGTAGTTTTTCTTTCAGATACCTCTAAACCAGGGAATAATCCTCCACTTTGAGAAATAGCTCGGTTGAAAAGCCCTTTAGCTTTTGGCATTGCCATCAAAGCACAAACGGAAGTAGCTCCAGCGCTCTCGCCAAAAATAGTAATATTATCTGGATCACCCCCAAAAGATTCAATATTTTCTTTCACCCACTTAAGGGCAGTAATCTTATCTAATTCTCCAATATTCGCAGGAGCCCCAGGGATATACAAATAACCTAAGGGACCTAATCGATAATTTATCGTTACTAATACAATGTTTCCTTTATGACTGATATTCCGTCCGTTAAGTAACCGACCTGATCCAGTTATATGAGAACCTCCATGAATCCAAAACATTACAGGACGCTTGGAATCATCACATTCGGGAGTCCATATATTAAGGTTAAGACATTCTTCTTCACTTTGGGGGGGGAGGGGGAAGAGTTGTTCAAGAATGGGAAGTGGTTGAGGGGCAATAGGACCATATTCTGATGCGTCCAGTACTCCATTCCAAGGTGTTTTTGGTTCGGGATAGCTTAATCGTAATTCACCAATAGGTGGTTCTGCATAAGGGATGCCTTTAAACATCTTTATACCATCTTGTTCATGACCTTTAATTTTTCCGGTTTTAGTTTCTATAATTAAATCCATTCAATCTCATCTCTTCAAAACTAAATAATTCGATTATAGTTTAATTTTGTTTGGATTAAAATCAAAATATATTGTCTTTGTATTTATATGTTCTTTTTTTCTCCTAATTGTAAACTGAACTCTAAAACTATTTTAAAAAATGAAATAAGTAATCTAAAAAATAATTACTAGTTAGGTATTAAAATTAAAATCGAGACCATTGATTCATATTATACCACATTTCCCGTTCTGGTTTTAATGGATCCTCAACAATTTCAATTTCTTTGTCAAAAATTACTGTTTTACGACTCTCTGCATCATATGATGGCCATTCGAAAGCATCTCTAGAATTTGGGTTTCCATCCCTAGCAAAATTAACCCAATAACTCATCATTTTATTTGATAATTTTTCAGTTTCATCTGTTTTCTTTGGAAATGTCCATAAATCATCTTCCCAAAATGCCCCAAAAACGAATGCTATTTCCATCGCGTGCATTGCACCATATCTTCCACCTTCGAAAGGGGTCTTCCATTTAAACAAATACATGTAGGTGTTTTTTTGGTGTTTACTTTGTGCTTCAGCAAACTTGATTGAAGGGGCTCGGAAAATCAAGTCAGACATATATGCATCATGAATATCATAGATGTCTAAATCTTTCCTCGACTTTTTATATATATTTATGACATCATCTACCTTCTTTTCATCCTCGCTATTCAATTCCAATGAATTTGAAATTCTCTTAATAATTCTCGTTTCTTCATATTCCTCAAATTTGGGCTCAAAAGCACGCCAGAATTTCCATTCTTCGAGATTAGTACCCACAATCAACTCAATCTCTTTTGCATATCCTTTTTGAATTGCTTTAATTGGGTGTTGGGGAAGGGATTCCTCATGAATATAGGGTCTGAAATCCAATTGTTTTCGGTTAACAATCCCCTTTTGCTGTGCTTTGGCCATAGCATTGATAATTTTTTCAGTGGGTAGGTTTCGGAATATTTGTAGGTCATTGGTCGTTAAATTAAGTTCCTTCAATACCATTTTTGTTGTATATTTTCGTGCGGGTAAGCTAAAACCCAGGGGTCTAACTCCACTACTCTGAGATATTGCTCGTTGAAAAAGTCCCTTCGCATTAGGCATAGCCAATAATGCACATACCGAAGTAGCTCCAGCACTCTCACCAAATATTGTCACATTGTCTGGATCACCTCCAAACTTTTCGATATTATCTCGAACCCATTCGAGAGCCATAATTTGATCTAACTGACCGATATTTGTAGGAGCATCTGGAAAATATAGATATCCTAAAGGTCCTAAACGGTAATTAATAGATACAAGCACAATATTCCCCTCACGTGAAATGGTCCTCCCATTAAGTAATCTACCTGATCCATATATATGAGATCCTCCATGAATCCAAAACATTACTGGGCGCTTAATATCATCGCATTCAGGTGTCCAAATATTAAGATTAAGGCATTCCTCTTCACTTTGAGGTGGTAAAGGAAAATAACTTGTATAGGGTGGGGGTTGGGGGGCTACAGGTCTATAATCTGACGCGTCTAACATTCCTTTCCATGATCCTTTTGGTACGGGTTTGTTTAATCGTAAATCACCAATAGGAGGTTCCGCATAAGGAATACCTTTAAAAATCTTAACCCCATCACCTTCATATCCGCTAATTTTACCATTTTTTATTTCAACAATAACATCCATTCACTATCATCTCTTTCAGAACATCGTGTTTTTATGAGATTTATTAATATGTGTCCTAAAATTATTACTATTTTATATTCTTTCTTTCCTTGTATTAAAATGAAACCCGAAAATGATTATGGTAAATAGTCATAAATGTAAAAAGTGATATTATGTCAAAAGAAATGATTGATTGGAGTACAAAAGGAAATTGGTATGAAGCATGTGCCTCAGAAGGGCATTGCTCATTTTATTTTGGAAGAGATAGAGAAGAATCATGTAAATCTTTTCAGTTGTTCCAATTTGAAGAAGGCAAATTAGGTGAAGTGGATATTAGTGGAGTTTTGGCAATAAATGTAGTTGATTTATATTCTAACAAAGTTGCCGATTTGATGGTCAAAGGTGGAGAAGGAGGCGTATATATAAGCGATAAAACTACGGAAGAACAAAGGAAATACTTGGAGCCTTATTTTGTTAATAATATTCCTGGGAGTGGGCTTCTCAGAAAAGTTTTAGGAGTGAAATACATTGATATCAACCTAACTCAAGAGGGAAATACTTTCCATGTTACGATGCCTTATGGAGAAATGAAACAATCTTACACACCAGGGCTTGACGGTAAGAACCCTCAAAAGCTTGAAAATTCCCCATTTGGGATATTCTTTTCTGATATAAAAATATGTAATACCCATTTCTGGAAGTATAATGATTTTGGGAGGAAATGGGATTTTAAGAATAGAAGTGGAGTAATTGCCAGCTTCGATGGAAAAGGAAAATCAAGCAATTTCTAATAATTAATCAGTTTTTATTTTTCTTTTTTAATAAAAAATTTTATTCTATCATTATTTCTAAGTCATCTGATGCCGTAAAGGTATTTTTAAATATTTTTCTAGCTATTTCTTCAGCTTCTTTCCGTTCCGACATTGTTTTATATGTATTAGCATCAAAATGAGTGAGAATTAATTTTTTCACATTCGATTTGGCAGCTACTTCGGCAGCATCTTCTGGTTTAAGGTGTGGCCAGCCCCATTCTTCTTGACCTGGTTTATAGGAACATTCTGTTATTAATAAGTCCGCATCTTTTGCAAGTTCATACATGTTATCACATACTCCTGTATCTGTACAATAGGCAATTACTTTATTTTCGATCTTTATTCTATACCCTAAACAAGGATCGGCATGAACCAAAAGCTTACATGTGATTGGGAAGCCGATATTATGATTTCCTTCTTTCAACTCATTAATCTGAAAGTTCAAGGGTAAATCCGCTATAGGGGAAGAATACGGATGTTTAATAATTCTACCTATTCCTTTTTTAGTTCCTTTATACCCATATAGATTTATTTCCTGCTTATAACGGAGTTTTGCCAATGAATGAAGCCCAATTATATGATCCAGATGGAGATGGCTAAGAAGTAGAATAATTGGCTTCTCATCATCAATATATTTATCAATTTTATGAAATCCATCACCCGCATCTAAAATTATATAATGAGTCTTGGTTTCAATGAGTGTACAAACAGTATTTCCTGTATCTGTTGAATACCAACCATTAGTGCCTAAAAATAAAATCCTCATAATATTAGTTATTTCACATACAACTAAAATTTGTTTCAATATCACAAATGCTGCTATCAAATCTATTTTCATTTTTTACGTAATTAATTTTTTTTCTGAAAATGTTTATATTTCCAATCAAACTTAGTATTATAGAAATATGCGACTTTATTGTTAAGAGTAAGGTGTGACCATATAAAATGAAGAATAGTATAGAAGAATTTACTTCTGATTATGAAGAGACGCTTGATAAATTATCAAGTCAAATTACAGAATTATTTTCTGAAATTCATTATTATCAAGCACTGGTTACCGAAAAAGATAATCAGATTATACGATTAAATACAGAAAACAGTCAATTAAAAACGAAAATTCAGAATATGACACAAGCTCTAAATCCCCCATCTTATCCAAGTCAAATAGAGCATCCAACAATAACGAGACCTCCACAAGTGAGTTCTATACTCACCACCCTTGGAGATACTCGTGTTAATAAAAGGAAGTGCCCTGAATGTGGTGCTGTTGGTTTTGCAATAAAAGAAGTAGATGATAAATCCAGAATAATTAGCTACGTACCAAGACGGATTTATGCCAAAAAGATGGTTTGCACTAAATGTCGAAAAGAGTTCGTTTGGGAATAATTGAACCTATTTCATCCTTAGAATTAAAGTTTAAAATAGGATTTGGGCAAATAAAGGTCAACTATTAGAAGTTAGAAACTAATAGGAATCCAAAACGTACAATCCCCCCAATTAATAAAGCTAAACCTATCTCTAAAAGAGTGATCTGTAAAGCATATTTCCAGTTTGAATTTTTTGCTATGATAATTATTGTGGCAAAACATGGAACATATAACATCGTCACTAAACTAAATATGATCATCTGAATTGGAGTTAACAGTTCTACAACAGTCAAACCGAGGTTACTTGCGAATAAAGATAAGAGTACCAATGTTAATTCTTTCCGTAGGATTCCATAAATCAAAAACATCCCAGTTACAGCAGGTAATCCGAGCCAAAACACGGTAATGGGGGATAATAACACATTTAAAGGTGCTAAGATGTTAAAGATAAAAAGAAGTTCTAACAAGATCCCAAGCCCAACTATAATCGGAAGAGCTTTAAAAATAAATTCTTTAGTTCTTAACCATGTCTGTTTAAAAATAACGCTAAAATTTGGAGCCCGATATTCATGCATTTCCATAATTAACTCTGTACACGTTCCAGGCATTGTTTTATTTAATATTTTACCAACGAGTAAAATAACAGAAAAATTTATCGCAAAAAGAATTATTACCCACCCAATTCCTAAATAGCGTCCTATTAATCCCATTACTACCGTCATTACTGCAGCACATGGCACAAGTGAAGTTAAGGCTAATGAGATTTTTTTCTCTCTTTCGGTTTCCATTATTCTACATCCAGAACATGCTGGAACATTACAACCAAACCCTAGTATCATCGTTATAACTGTTTTCCCATGAACACCAAGAGCATGCATTACCCGATCCATAAGAAATGCTGCCCGTGGCAAATATCCAGAATCTTGTAAAATCTCGATTACCAGAAAGAAAGGAATAACATATACTAAAACTCCTGCCACAGCTCCAAAAAATCCTCCAAGAGCTCCATCCCAAAAAAGATTAATTAGAATGTTAGTTTCTCCGAAAAAGGAATGAATTTGATCTGTCCAACTACTAAAGGAACTCTCTATAATTCCTCTAAAAAAATCTCCAATAGCAAATGTAAACATATAGATTCCGATTAATACTAGGACTAAAATCACATAACCAAATAAAGAATGAGTCGTTAAGTGGTCAATTTTATCGGCAATTGAAATTTTCTTTAAATCTTGTTTTGATCTAATTTTTACAACTCTTTCAATGATGGTATTAATATTTCTATAGATCTCTGAGGAAATTATTGTATCTATATCTTCTCCATGGTATTCTTCCAATTCTTTGCGGTAATTGAGAGCAAGGTTTATAATTTCTTCGTACTTAGCATTTTTAGTAAATAATTTCAGTATTTCTTCATCATTCTCAAGCAGCTTTATTGCTAAAAAACGAGAAGGATAATGGCATTCATTCCACTCTGTTAAGATTATATCGATTTTGTTAGTCAAATCGAATACTTTACTTTCTACTTCTTTTCCGAAGGTTTTAACATTATCTAAATCTAGAATTTCACTATCATTTTTTTTAACAGTTTGGTGATTAACACTATTCTGTACGATTTCAATAGCTTTTTCCAATAATTGATGAACTCCCGTTCCATGAACAGCAACAACGGGAAGGACTGGTAATTTCAATATATGTTCTAATTGTTGAAAATCAAGATCAATTTTACGTTTTCTTAATATATCCATTTGATTCATGGCAATAATCATTGGAACGTTAAGCTCTAATAGTTGGAAAGTGAAAAATAGGTTTCTTTCTAAGTTAGTGGAATCAATTACGTTGATGATGATGTCAACATCCTCAGAAATTATGTATTCCCTACTTACAATTTCCTCTATTGAATAAGTAGAAAGAGAATATATTCCTGGTAAATCAACAATATTAAAATGAAATCCTAAGAAATCCAGATAACCTTCCATCTTTTCAACCGTCTTACCGGGCCAATTCCCGATTGTTTGACTTAGCCCTGTAAGTTGATTAAATATCACTGATTTTCCAACATTTGGATTACCAGCTAAGGCGATGTTGATTTCATTATTACGATCATTTCTTTTTTTGTTTAAATGCTTTTTTGGTAAGTGACAACTCATTTTTTCGAATTATTAGATTTAAATCATTATTATAATCAGATATTTAATAGTAATATAATTGAATTGGTTTTTATTCAATTAATCAGAACAACTATCTTTGCATTGTACTCTTATTTTTGAAGCTAAACCCCTTCCAATTACTAATGATGACCCTTTCACAATAACCTGTAAAGGTCCTCGGAAAGGTGCACCTTTTTTTTTCTGTAGTTTTGCTCCGGGGATTATACCAAGATTAGCTAACCGCTTTTTTTGTCGAATTCCCGTATTTACGCTTAATACCGTTAATTCTTCTC
This sequence comes from Promethearchaeota archaeon, assembly GCA_016839845.1. Next base: position 1,846 of record JAEOTL010000062.1, on the reverse strand, counting down.
CTTTTTCACACTCAGTTAAACATTTTATTAAGGATGTCGAATTACGAGGGATTTGAGTGTGTTTTTTTGCTTTGCTTGCCATATGAGTTCAATGATTATTGTAAAATAACGTTCTTTCTATTTGAAGATTAGTAATGATAATATTTAAATTTAGGCATGATGAATTATAAAAGATTTTTTAGCGAATATGTAAAAGCCAGAATAAAAAAGATGGAATTCTTAAACCGAAATTAGAAGATTTAAATTTTTTATAACAAAGAATTATAAATAGGTTAAAAAAAGAAGAAAAGAAAAAAAGGATTATTTGTTTTTCATTTTTTTCTTCATTAGGATTATTGAAGAAATACTCAATACTCCAATCAATAGAAAAATTGAATATCCTGAAATTGCGCCACCGGGTAAAGTTAATCCTTTCATGTTATAGTATTTGTAATAGGTACTATTTTCTACATATTGATGGTGATCAATTTCCGAAAATACCCACCAATTTGAGCCGTTTATAGCTGCTAAAGTACCGTAACCTCCTATAATAATGCCCAAATCTTCATTGGGGTCATAGAGTTCAAGTTCAGTTTTTGGAATTGCAAATTCAAACATTCTGTGAGCAGTTGCATTATTAGGACTAGGAGCAAAACTCCTTTCTATCTGGTAAGAATTAATTGTAGAATAAGGTACTTGTACATGACCTGCCCAGTTAGTGTAATTACGAAATGGTCTAAATTCTACCTGATCAATGTATGTTGTAAATGGAGAAGAATGATTCCCAATTAAGCTAAATTGAAGTTTTTTATTAGCTGTTACATTGCCAATACCGTAATATTCAGTATCGGTAACATAGGATGTGCCTGTGTTTAGTGAAATAACCTGATCAGGATCGCTTAATGACGGAAATGTTCCATCACTATTCCACAAAACCAGTTTAAAGTCATTTATCGACGTATTATGTCTGGAACCGATTAGGATATCCAAGTTTTCAAACACATCAAGCTCCTGTTCCATATACACCCATTTTGTCATATCAATTGAAAAATTAAGCCAATGAAGTTCATTAGAACTTACATTCTCTGAGGTAATATTAAACTCAGGATAGCCAGTATCAAAATTTTCTGCTGTGCCTTCAGGAGTTCCATAATAGGCAACAAATTCAGAATCGTCATTTACATCGTACCACCATTTTAATTGAAAATCTGAAAAATATTCCCAAGGTTGATCAGCGTCCACATCATAAATTAATGTTTCCACACCATTATCAAAAAAATCAACCCAATCAGCATAATTATCAAACACCCGATTCGCAGTATTTAACCATACTCCTATCCATTCATCTGTTTCATTATCAGATCTGTCACTACAAAGATCAAGCCCTAAATATAAATTTGTTGCATCCTCCCCTATATACAGTGTGTTGTTTCCATCCACATTAATTTTGCCATTCCAATCAGGATTATTATCAACATCTAAATAAAAAGTAATATTCCAATCTGCGTCAGCCCATTCAGAAGCATTAATAGCCCCATCTAAGACCACACTACTCATCGGAGTATTGCTCATCTTCGGAATTTCACTTACACTAATAGCTCTCCCAGAAGGGAGAACTGAAAGGATGGTAAGGTTAAGCAATATTAAAGGGAAAATCAGAACTTTTAATTTTTTATTTACTATTATTTTACACCTTTCTATTTTAAAAATTTGTTAACATAAGTATCATAATACTTACTTTTATATCCTTGTCTAGAAATTGATCCGTTCAATAACAAGATTTATATACCATTTCAGATATACAACTCACAACTTAATCATTGAAGTTAAAAAGAGCGAATGGATAATGAATAAAATTCAAGAATTT
>JAEOTL010000495.1 GCA_016839845.1 Promethearchaeota archaeon | reverse complement strand
TTAGAAATAATTTTTTTCTAATTTAGCAATTAGAATTAATTTCTTCGGGATTTAAAGAATGAAATTACCAACTGAATCTACAACTTACTTGACAAAGGATTTAAAAATATGTAAGCTCCTAAATGGCATGTGGCAGGTTTCTGGGGCACATGGGTATATTGATAATAAAAAAGCAATCATAGCCATGGATAATTATGTCGAAAGCGGATTTATTACATGGGATTTAGCAGATCATTATGGACCCGCTGAAGAGTTTGTAAAAGAATTCAGAAACTCGAGAATGATAGAACATGGAGAAGATTCAATCAAAGATATTAGATTTTTTACCAAATGGGTGCCAAGACCTCAGCCTATTACAAAACAAGTTGTCAGTGATGCGATTGATATATCCAGAAAAAGAATGGGAATGGAAACCTTAGACATGGTTCAATTTCATTGGTGGGACTATGAAAATAAAAATTATCTTAAAGCTGTTGAATATCTTGATAAATTGAGAGAAGAAGAAACAATATATACACTAGGTTTAACAAATTTCGATTCCGCTCACTTAGAAGAATTTATGGAGATGGACATCAAGATTTTCTCCAATCAAGTTCAATATTCTTTAATAGATCGTCGACCTGAAAAATTAATGGCAGATGTGTGTTCGAAATATGGGATTAAGCTATTTGCCTACGGAACATTATGTGGGGGTTTACTCTCTGAAAGATTCATTGGAAAACCTGAACCTTTTAGGACTCAATTAAATACAGCTTCTCTGTCTAAATATAAGAATATGATAAATAGGTGGGGAAATTGGGATCTCTTTCAGGAATTGTTGTATGTGCTAAAACAAATTGCCGATAATCATAATGTGAGTATTGCAAATGTAGCAGTTCGCTATGTATTAGATAATCCCATTGTTGCAGGAGCTATAATCGGAGTAAGACTAGGCGCTTCAGAGCATATCCTTGAAAATTCCAAGGTGTTTAACTTTCAATTAGGACTTGACGAAAAAAATGAAATTGAAACTGTGCTCTCAAACTCGAATAATCTCTTTGAAATTATAGGAGATTGTGGAGATGAGTATCGGTATTAAAAATCTAATATTTACAATTTATTTGGTCGTGTACAATTATGATAAGAAATCAATGGTATGTTGTATTAGAATCTAAAGAACTCCGTAATAATAAACCAATTGGAGTTACAAGATTAAGTGAAAAATTAGTTTTTTGGCGAAATAAAGATAATGAAATTATATGCCTTGCAGACAAATGCGCACACCGAGGAGCCGCGCTTAATATAGGCAAAATCTGTGATAAAGGGGAAACTATTGAGTGCCCATTTCATGGGTTACGGTACGATAAATCTGGAAAATGTACAATAATCCCTTCTATCGGAAAAAACAGCCCAGTACCAGAACGTTTTAAAGTTATTTCATACCCCACCCGAGAGAAATATAATTTCATTTGGATTTGGTGGGGGAATCCGCAAGAGATTTATCCCCCCCTCCCCTTTTTTGAAGACATTGATAAAAAATTCTCATACAAAACCCATACTGAAGTCTGGCCAGTGCATTATTCTCGAGCGATAGAAAATCAACTTGATGTTATCCATCTGCCATTTGTTCATCATAATACAATCGGTCGAGGATATCAAACTCTTGTTAACGGACCATTAGTAGAACCATCTGAGGACGGAAATGAATTTAAATTCTGGGTTTATAATCAAAAGGATGACGGAAAGACGACACCTCTGAAACCTGAAGAATTTACGAATGAAATGAAAGTGTTTCATCTTCAATTTAAATTTCCACATCTCTGGCAGAATTATCTCGGAGATAAAGTTCGAATTTTCATAGCATTCGTGCCTGTAGATGAAAATCATACCAAGTTTTACATGAGATTCTACCAAAAATTTCTTAGAATACCACTTTTGAAAACCCTTGTTAATTGGCTTTCTAATAAGTTTAATATCGTCATCCTTCATCAAGATAGAAGGGTGGTTCTCACTCAACAGCCTATAAAAACTCAATTAAAAATGCAAGAGAAATTGGTTCAAGGTGATAATCCAATATTTTACTACCGCCGTCGAAGAGAAGAATTACTTGCAAAAAATAATTAGGAGTTTTAATATTAACAAATCATCCTTATTGAAATCTTCGTTTTGAAATTGCATCATCAATTGGTCCCCCTTATTGTAGAAGTTTACGTGATAGCCAAGGAAAGATTTAATCAGCGAATCTAAAAGTAACCAATAGGTTATATTTATAAGAGGGATCGATGGTATATTTCGACACATCTGTCAAACTATCTTTAACATACTCTAAATAAGACTTAGAGCCGTTTTTCCCTTTTTTCACGTGAAAAAAAGTAGTAAGTTTTCATCAAAATATAAATACCCCCCTATAATAATTATATATTGGAGTGGTATGAAGCGAAAAACAAAGAACAAAGAACATTTTATTGGTACTATTCTTATTTTCTCAATTTTCTTCTTATTTCTAATTAGTAATATCAAAATTTCATTTGCAGCGGAGAGTAATAACTCTTTATTGATTCCCCTAAATTTCCAAACTTCTGAGTTCTCTGATAAAAAAGGCACTATAAATAATGCTAGCTCGATAGAGATAGAATTACCCTCATCAACATGG
>JAEOTL010000494.1 GCA_016839845.1 Promethearchaeota archaeon | reverse complement strand
TAACTCCATGCTCCTCTAGATTGTTAATGTGTTTAATAATTGTATTTGGTGAACGTTTTAAATCCTCAGCAATCGTACTTTTGTTTTTCCGACCATCAGCACTAAGGATTTTTATGATTTCAAGATCTAATTCATCTATATGGTAATCTTTAATGTTTGTCATCTAGTAATATTGTATTTTTAATATTAATAAAGATAACGGATTATTTTCATTCAACGACAATAATCATTTTATTTTTTTCAGGATTTGCAATAGATATTGAAAAAAAACACATGGTTTTTAAATATGATTGCATATTACTAAATATATTAAGATAAAAATTATCTGATTTTATATGATTGAAAAAGAGAATCCAAAAAGGAAAGAACTATGTGATAAAGTCATTGATGTCGTGAAGGAAAATGATATTAAATTCATTTATCTTCAATTTACCGATATTCATGGGATTATTAAAAGTTTTGAGATAAATAGTAAAAGGATTGAGGAGTTTTTCGATATAGGTGAAAGTTTTGATGGAAGTTCTATAACGGGTTATGGAGCAATCGAAGAATCTGATAAAGTAGCATTACCAGATCCTTCTACATTTTACATAATCCCATGGAGAAATGATAATCGAAAAGTGGCACGAGTCTTTTGTGATATATATAATCCTGATGGGACCAGATATGAGGGAGATCCTCGTTTTATACTTCAAAAAGCTGTAAAAAAAGCAGAAGAGAATGGGTTTAAGTATTTTTGTGCTCCTGAAATGGAATTTTTTATTCTAGAAAAAGGTGCGAAAGAGGAAGCGTTGTGGCGCCCGTCTGATATGAGATCATATTTTGATTATGATCCTTATGACATCAATGAGAAAATGAGGTATACAATTGCAGAGTATTGCGATACAATGGGAATTGAAATAGAAGCTTTACATCATGAAGTTGCTCTAGGACAGCATGAGGTAGATTTTCGTTATGATGAAGCTGTTAAAACAGCGGATAATACTAATACAATTAAAATGATTATAAAAACTGTAGCAGCAAAAAATAACATGGTTGCTACATTCATGCCAAAACCTTTTGAAGGAATTAATGGTTCTGGAATGCATGTACACCAATCCTTATGGAAGAATGGGGAGAATCTATTTTATGATGAGACAGATAAAGATAATATTTCATTTCTAATGAAAAAATGGATAGCTGGTCAATTGAAACATGCAAGTGCTATGTGTGCAGTTTTAAGCAGTTGGCCTAATTCTTATAAGAGATTAGTGCCAGGCTATGAAGCCCCAGTTTATATCGCATGGGGTTTTAGAAATAGATCACCATTAATTCGGGTCCCCGATTTCCATGGTAAACCAAGTGCAGCTCGATGTGAGATTCGGTGTCCTGATCCTTCAGGCAATCCATATCTTCAATTTGCTGTACTTTTATCTACGGGATTGAATGGTATTTTATCAGAGGATATAGAAATTCCAGAACACCGAGACGAAAATGTTTATAAACTCACTACAAAAGAGATGGAAAAAGCGGGAATTAAAGCTTTGCCCGGTAGTTTAAGCGAAGCGATAAAAGAATTTAGGAATTCAGAATTTATGAAAGAAGTCTTTGGAGAACAACCCTTCAAGAATTTCTATTATGCGAAATTAGAAGAAAATGATAAATATCGAGTAGTTGTAAGTGAATGGGAACGAACGCGGTATATAACTCGCTTATAGCATTCAATTTGTTTCTTATTTGGATTTATTATTGAGCTCTCTTTTTTTCTTCTCTAATTCTTCTTTTTTCCGCTTTCTTTTTAATTGGACAATATAAAGGTCCCCCGAAAGTTGTCGTATAACATTGATTACAACTAGTACAGAGTGGAGGTGAAAGATCACCGCTTTTCCATCTATTAGGAAGGTCCGGTTCATATATGAGAGGTCTTGATATTGATATGAAGCTAGCTATGTTTTCTTTAAGAATTTTTTCTGCACGGAGGGGATCTCTTACCCCTCCCATGAGGATAAGAGGGCATTCCTTCTTAATTTCCTCTAGTTTCTCCACAGCAGGAAGAAAATAGTTTTCTTCTTCAGGCTTAGTTACTACTGCGCTTGGAGCATAAGGGAATGATTGCACCTTAAAATATTCTGTTCCACCCCCAGATGGTTCAATAGCACTATATCCCACTTCGGCTAACAGCTTAGCAATTTTCAGACCTTCTTCGAAGTTTAGCCCTTCTGGGATATAATCATTGGTTTGCAGTTTTAGAGTGATTGGAAATTTTTTTCCCAACTCATCTTTTACATGATTATATATATCCACAAGAATTTTAGTTCTACTTTGAGTATCTCCTCCATATTCATCCTTGCGTTTGTTTGTGTATGGAGAGAGAAAGCTACTGAGCAAATAATTATGAGCAGCCTGTATTTGAACCAAATCATATCCGCTTTCATATGCTCTTCTGCACCCATCCACAAAATTTTTAATAATTTTTCTAATCTCTTCGATTGTCATTTCTCTGGGAGTCGTTTTAATAGTCATAATTTGGATTGGCGATGGTCCAACTGGATTAATCCCAATATAAGGATTAAAGCTACATCTACCAACATGATTCAATTGAGGAGCAATTTTAACTTCTGAATAATCATGAACAGCATCCACTAATTTTTTGTGTCTTGCTATTTGAGAATCATCATACAAGCAAAGTTGAACATCAGAACATCTGCCTAGTTGATTAATTGCTGTTTGTCCCGTAATTATTAAGCCCGTTCCGCCCTTAGCTAAGATTGAATAAAATTCTATTTGTTGTTCAGTTGGTATCCCATCATTTGTTGCCATATGAGTGTAAGTTGCTGAACGAATTATACGATTTTTGATTTGAACGTTTCCAATTTTTTCAGGACTAAAAAGTGTATTTAACTCGATTTCAATCACATCTTTTGGTTTGGAATATTATTATTCCATAATTATTATAATTATTCTTCTCAAGAGAATTTAAGATTATTTATAATTTTAAAATCAGCGATCATTTTTGGATAAATATATCTCCTATGTTAATTCTTTCATTTTTTCTATGTATTCTAAAGATTGATGGCGAAAATATGTGTTGTAAAGTTCAGCATACATCCCACCTTTAGCCATTAGTTCATCATGATTTCCCTCTTCCATAATTTTTCCATGATCGAGTACAACAATCCTGTCCACGTGTCGAACTGTCCAGAGACGATGAGCAATAATTATCGAAGTACGTCCTTCAATCGTTTTCTCTAATGCATCTTGAATCCGAGTTTCTGTAAAGGGATCAACCGAGGCTGTCGCTTCATCTAAAATAAGTATGGAAGGATTTTCTAGAAGAACACGAGCAAAAACTACTAATTGTCTCTCCCCCATTGAGATTAAACTACCTCTTTCACCCGTTTTAGTTCCTAATCCCTTTGATAAATCCTTTACCCAATCTGAACCACTTGTTGCTTCGAGTGCATTATTAACATCTTTTCTAGATGCCTCACTATTACCATATTTTATGTTATTTTCAATTGTATCTGCCCAGAGAAATGGTGTTTGTGGAATGATGCCTATTTGTTTACGATATTCCATAAGATCATAATTACGAATGCTCATTCCATCTATTAAAATATCTCCATCTTGGAATTCATAAAATCTCGCTAAAAGTTTTGCTAAACTTGATTTTCCAGCACCAGTATGGCCTACAATAGCAAGTGACTCTCCTGGTTTAATTTTTAAATTGAAATTCTTGAAAACTTCCTTTGATTCTTCGTACCTAAAGAAAAGATCTTTGAATTCGATCTCACCTTTAAGTTTTGATAGTTTTATATTATCTTTTTGAATTACTAAAGGCTTTGCATCTATAAGCGCAAAGATCCTTTCGGAAGCAGCCATTCCTGTTTGAAAGGTAGGCCAAAAGGATGCTAAAGTTAGAAGAGGGAAGAAAAGATAAGTTAATCCTTGTACATATAAACTCAATTCTCCCACACTTATACGATTTCCTAAAACACTATTCCCACCATAAAATACCAGTAATGTTAATACTATTCCCTGTATAATCCCTAATGACGGAAATATTGCATTAAGTACAAAGGCTCTCCGCAAATTAACTCTATAAGATGTGGTATTTACCTCATTAAAGTTGTTATATAGCTTTTCTTCTTGGCGAAATGTCTTTGCTATCTGAATGCCAGAGAAACTCTCCTTTACAAAGGCATTGACAGAAGCTAGTGCTCTCTGACCTAAAAGGGTTTTTGAACGAGCTAATTTTCTAAAAGATAACGCGATAATAAAAAATAATGGAAAACTGATGATAGTAATTAGCGTTAGTAAAGGATTAATAAACGACATAAGGATTAATAGAAAAGTAATAACCAAGAGTGATGAGATTAGTTGAAGGGTTAAATCTACGGTTTGTCCAAAATCACGTGAGTCGGTGTTAGTCCGGGATACAATTTTTCCAATAGGATTCTGGTCGAAAAATGAAAGATCATGATTTAAGACAGCTTGTCCCGCATCCTTACGCAGGTCTAAAACGACATTTCCTATAACTTCTACAGCATATCTAGTGGTAAAATAATTAAAAACCCAGGATAATAGGTTTATTATAAGAATAAGGCTTAATAAGAAAAAGATATAGGGTATATTTCTTATTGTCTCTAAATTATTAATTGCGGTACTAATAAGAATAGGAACAAAAGCTGATGCAAGAGAAGCAATGGTTAGAAAAAGAATCACTATTGCCATTGAGCGTTTGTATGGACCAAAATAATGAAAGATCCGTTTTAATAGAACTTTATCTTTGTATACACGGTCATATTCCTCGGCTTCTAATCCTACCATCATTCCCATTTAAGTTTCCTCCTCATGCTTTATTAATTGAGTGATATCGATATCAAATTTTTTGATAAATATCTTTTGATATTCCCCTGACGATTTCAAGAGGCTTTCATGAGTACCCATTGCGGATATTTCTCCTTTTTTCAAAACGATTATGAGGTCTGCCCAGCGTATTTGAGAGAGTCTATGTGTTATGAGGATTGTAGTTCTATCTTTAAGGATATTACGAATCGCGCGTTGTATTTTGTCCTCAGTATTCGAATCAATGGCAGAGGTAGAATCATCCAAAATAAGAATTTTAGGATCTGAAAGGAATGCACGAGCTATTGCTATTCTTTGTCTTTCACCTCCACTTAATTGAACTCCCCTTTCGCCTACTTCCGAATCATATTGTTTAGGAAAATCCTGAATGAAATCATCAGCTTGAGCTTCTTCTGCGCAAGATCTAATTTCCTCCATTTCAGATGTTCTTCCAAATGAAATATTGTTGAAAATTGTATCAGAAAATAAAAATACGTCTTGCTCAATAAATGAAATTTGGCTTCTTAATGATTCCAATGCATATTCTCGTATGTCTATACTATCAATTAAGATTCTACCTTCATTAACATCATACAAACGGGAAATCAATTTAGTTAGAGTTGATTTTCCTGATCCCG
>JAEOTL010000493.1 GCA_016839845.1 Promethearchaeota archaeon | reverse complement strand
GAAGTCATGATTTCTATTTGAGTTATGCTGTAAAGAATCAACTGATGTTAACACTTGATACTGGTCATTATCACCCAACAGAATCTGTTGCAGATAAAATTTCAGCAATTTTACCTTTTGTTAAGGGAATATTACTTCACATCAGTCGAGGTTTAAGATGGGATTCAGATCATGTAGTGATTCTTAATGACCAAGTAGTACAAATTGCTGAAGAGGTTATAAGAAGTAATGAAATTGATAAAATTTATCTAGGATTGGACTATTTTGATGCCTCTATTAATAGAATAGCTGCTTGGATAATAGGAGCAAGATCAGCATTAAAAAGCATGCTATACGCTTTACTTCAACCATGGGAAGTCTTAAAAGAGTATGAAATTAACGAGAAATACTTCCAAAGATTAGCACTTCTAGAAGAACTTAAAACTCTTCCATTTGGGGCAGTCTGGGATTATTATTGTCAAAAAAATAACGTCCCGATAGGGAAAGATTGGATTAATATTGTGGAAGAATATGAAAATGACACTTTAATGAAGAGAAAATAAGATCGTATGAAAGGATTAAATAGCAAAATTCTTGAAGTAGATTTAAATCGCGAAAAGTTTAGTGAAATAATTGTTCCTGAATTAATCTTATTAGATTATATTGGTGGAAGAGGTTTAGGAGTAAAATTATTATTGGATAAGCTACCAAAAAGGATTAATCCTTTAGATCAAAAGAATATATTAATTTTTTCAACAGGTCCTTTTGGTGGAACAACAATACCTACTAATGGGAGATTTTCATTAGTTACAAAATCGCCCTTAACAAATGGAATATTTTACTCAAATTCTGGAGGTTCATTTGGCGTTTTTATGAAGAAATGCGGTTATGATGGTATTATAATTCAAGGAATGTTAAAAGAACCTGGCTATCTTTTACTCGAAGGTGGAAATGGAGCATCTTTAAAGGAAAACTCTAAATTATGGGGAAGTGACACTGAAAAAACATTAGCAGAGTTAAAAAAGATTGAAGGGAATGGAATAAATGCACTGATGATAGGACCAGCTGGAGAGAACCAAATAAAAATAGCGTCAATAATGAATGATGCGGCGAGGGCATTTGGTAGAGGTGGTGTTGGAGCTGTTATGGGTTCTAAAAACCTTAAGGCAATCGTCGTGAAAGGGGGTAATGCCAAAGTTGAGATACATGATCAAAATTTACTAAAAAAGTATGTAAAAGTCGCCCAAGATAAAATAAAAGTGGTTCCCATTACCCGGTCTTCTTTACCAAAGTTTGGTACATCTGCATTGGTTAATGTAATTAATGTTTTAGGTATGTTTCCTATAAACAATTTTCAAAGGGGTTTCGACGAGAGAGCTGCTAAAGTTAGTGGTGAGAAGATAAATAAAAACCTAACTCAAGAACACGAAGGGTGCTATGCCTGTCCTATTCGGTGTGGAAGACTCACAAAAGCGGGGGATATGAAGGGTAAAGGTCCGGAATATGAATCAGTTTGGGCTCTTGGACCTAATCTTGGAATATTTGATTTACTTACAATTACACAAGCAAATTATTTATGTAATAAATATGGAATTGATACTATATCTTGTGGGGGAAGTATTGCCTGTGCTATGGAGTTGCAAGAAAAAGGGCTTATTGAAGATACATCTCTTAGATTTGGAAATACTGATATTTTAAAAGATTTAGTAAAAAAAATTGCTTATAAAAAAGAGATTGGGGCTCAAATTAGTGAGGGATCAAAAGCTCTTTCTAAAATATACAAATCTGATGAAGTAGCTATGCATGTAAAGGGATTAGAATTACCTGCATATGATCCTAGGGGTGCGATTGGACATGCACTAGGTTATGCAACCTCAAATAGAGGAGGGTGCCACCTTACGGGATATATGGCTTCATTAGAAATATTTGCGGTACCAAAAAAAATCGATAGGTTTACCGTCGCGGGAAAACCAGACTTATTGGCATTAAAACAAAATCAGAAAGCAATTGAAGATAGTTTGGTTATATGTGTATTTGCAGGGTGGGCTTTAGGACTTGATTATTACGCTCGATTTTTAAAAGCGATTACAGGAATTGATTATGATGTTATAAAACTTCTTGAAATCGGGGAAAGAATATATAATCTAGAAAGGATCTTTAATATTAGAGAAGGATTAAGCAAAGATGATGATATTTTGCCCCCAAGGTTTATAAATGAACCCCTTAAAGAAGGTTTTTCAAAAGGTTATGTTGTTCCTTTAGAAGAAATGTTGGAACAATACTATTTTGTTCGAGGCTGGGACAAAAAAGGAATTCCACGACCAGAAACTTTAAAAAGGCTTGGAATTAAACAAATTTGATTAAACAAAGGTGAATATTATGGTTGTAGATGAATCAATATATAATGTCTTCAAAAAGATTGGTCAACATTTAGTTAGGCACGGTTATAATACCTCACATTCAGGAAATATCTCTATTAAAAGTGGGGGCAAGATTATTATTAAAAGAAGAGCGGCCATGTTAGGCGATTTGCAATTGGAAGACTTAGTTATATGTGAATTAAAAGAGGAAGATTCAAATTCACTTATCGCCAGTACCGAGCTTGGGGTCCACCGTGCGATTTATTTAGAAACTGATGCAATGGCAGTTATTCATGCTCACAATCCTTATTGTGTGGCATTATCTTTAATTGAAGATGAAATCACATGTATAGATGCTGAAGGATTTGCTCTTTATAAAAAAATTCCTATAATTGATGTCGATATTCCTGCAGGAGCGTATTATACATCAATTGAGGTACCTAAGATGCTTAAAAATTATCCATTTGTCGTAGTAAGAGGTCACGGAATTTTTGCTAAAGGAATGACCTTAGAAGATGCATTACAATACGTGACCGGGGCAGAACAATCAGCCTATATAAGATACCTTACTCTATTGACGGGAAAACCTCTAAAAAGGGACTTTTCGAAAGAGAAGGATTTCTCAAGTTGGTAGAGATAAATTCAATATTTCCCATATCGATAAGAAGTTTCAATAAAATATTCTACATTCTCGAAAGGAATGCCTTCATATATAACCGTACTCGGTCCGAGTATAAAATGTCGATTTTCCTTTAGGGCGTCCATTAAATCTTTGACTATCGATCTTATTAGAATTAAAATTATAAAAATTTTGATAAATTAGCAAAAGATTTTATTAAAAAAGGATAAAATAAAAAATAACACAAATTTTTATGCGCAAAATAAGATATAATTAAATCCGATTCGTAATTAGGTTTGAAAAAATGAGAGAAATTAAATTTCCTAAGGGCTTTAGTTGGGGAGCCGCAACTTCAAGTTATCAGATTGAGGGAGCATGGGATGAGGATGGGAAGGGAGAAAGTGTGTGGGATGCTATATGTCATACAAAGAAGATAATACGTGATGGTGATACCGGTGATGTTGCATGTGATCATTATCATCGGTATAAGGAAGATGTTCAATTGATGAAAGAAATGAATCTTCATGCGTATCGATTTTCAGTGTCGTGGCCTCGTATTTTCCCAAAGGGTAAAGGAAAAATAAATTCTAAAGGTGTGGAATTCTACGATAATTTAATTAACGAACTAATTGCTAACAACATAGAACCATTTGTTACACTCTATCATTGGGATTTACCCCTTGAATTTAATAAAATAGGAGCTTGGGAAAGCCGAGAGGTAGTAGAAGCGTTTGTAGATTATGCTAAATTCATGTTCGACCATTATGGAGATCGAGTTAAAAAATGGATCACTTTTAATGAACCTATGGTTTTTGCCGTGTGGTTTTATTTTATTGGCCTTTACGGAGGAGGGGATATTTCATCTGGTTTTCGGGCAACCCACCTAGTTAATGTTGCACACGCAAGGACAATAGAGGCTTATCGTGATTCAAATAATTCCGATGGTTTAATTGGAACAACCCTCAACTTAGATTCTGTTTATCCGAAAACAGATACATCGCTGGATAAAGAAGCTGCTAATATCCTCGACGGACTTTTGAATCGGTGGTTTTTAGATCCCATCTTTAAGGCTGAATACCCTAGCGATACTTTAGCTCTTCTTGAAAAATACTTCAATTTTCCTTCAATTCCAGACGAAGATTTAGAATTACTCAACGATAATCCTTTAGACTTTTTAGGAATTAATAATTATTCCTGCAATCGGGTGAGTTTAAAGAAACCTGTCAATAAATCCTCCGATTTTTATAAAATTCTTTTACCGAAAAAACCTGAAAAGGGGGTTGAAGTAAGTGATATGGGATGGGAAGTATATCCTGATGGTCTTTACGATCTTCTAAAGCGAGTTGATAGAGATTACAATCATCCTCTTATATATATAACAGAAAATGGTATGGCGTGTAAGGACGAAATTATCATTGCTAAGGTAGTGCAAGACGACGATCGCTTAAGTTATCTCCAGCGATATCTTGAAGCCGCAAATAGAGCTATAAATGATGGTGTGGACTTAAAAGGGTATTTTGTTTGGTCATTATTGGATAATTTTGAATGGACAGAAGGATATTCAAAACGCCTTGGGTTACTTAGGGTTAATTATGAAACGCAAGAAAGAATGTGGAAAAAAAGTTCTCTTTGGTATCGAGATGTTATTACAAAAAATGGTTTTGACTTTTGAAATTAATTTAATATTTCCCATAGCGATGAGATGCTTCAATAAAGGATTCGACATTTTCGAAAGGAATACCTTCATAAATAACTGTACTAGGACCGAGTATAAAGTGTCGATTTTCCTTTAAAGCATCCATTAAATCTTTCACGTGACTAAAAATATCTTCCTTTGAACCGTATGGAATAATGTGGGAGATATCCCCAAATCCATTAACTACAAAATCAGGATATTTGTCATTTATTATTCTAGGATCAGCTCCACCTTCCCAGCCTTGAAGTCCACTAAAGCCAACCTTTTTCAGAGCGGGTATCATCATGGTTACATCCCCGTCTGAATGCAATGAAGTCTTCATTCCCGCATCTCTTACTATAGAACATATTTCCTTATAGTATTTCCCTATATCTTGTTCCCACCTTTGGGGAGAAATCATAGGACGCCCCTTGAATGCGATATCATCATTAATATTTATAATCCCTGCAAGACTACCTGTTACTTCAATAACAGCTTCGATTCGAATACGCGTTAATTCTGCGAAATACTTTATTACCTCTTGGTAAAGTTTTGTATTTTTATGATAATGATACGCAAAATTATTGAATCCCATAGATTGCCACAGAGTGTCAAAAATGCCCCCAAAAGCGAGTACTGGGAAAATGTATGGTGATATTTTTTCGTAGTAATTCATTAGTTTTCGTATCTCCTCAGAATCGTCCGCTTTCCGGAAGGTTTCTTTTACTTTATACAAATTTTCCAATGAAAAGAAGAGTCCGCGCTCATAGTACCCTAATTTTCTCATTGGTGGCTGCCCATTCCATGCTACTAATACCGTTTCACCATTCTCATCTTCTAATTCAATCTGACTTACCCTTAAACCGGGAAGAACATGCCCAAAGACAGATTCAAATCCCATGATATATGCATCCTTAAATCTAGAAATTGTTGGTGGAAAAGGTAGCTTAACGTTCTTAAACTGTGGTCTATGTAATTGAACAAATTCTTCGCGGATATATTGGACAAACGTAGGAACGCGATCTAATTTTTTTCGTCCAGTATCATCAAAAACCGCGAGAAATCTCTCTTTCGCATTCATATATGGAGAAATAAAAAGATTCAAATAAAAATTTTATATCTAATTTAAGTATCAATACAATAATTTCTTATATAGAGTTTGGGTTTAATTAGACAAAGGAAAGAAAAATAGGATGGAGATGGATATTTATTGATGTTTGATATACTAATTAAAAATGGATCCCGCGCTTGTAAATGACAGAGGCACCTTTGAAGAACCACATCAATTTCCAGAAGGTATTCCTTATGTATTAGTTAATGGGATGGTGGTCATAGACAACTATAAGCAGAAGAGGAAATATCCTGGAAAGGTTTTACGTCACACTGTTTAATTTTGTAGATGCTATTTAGTATTAAAATGGTCTGGAATGGAAAGAATTTAAAAAATAGAGGAAAAAATTATTTGAGTTTTTTCCTAATTATTATAATTGAGCATATGCTAGCAAATCCAATTATCATAATTAATGGATAACCCGTTATTGCTCCTGAAGCCGGATTATCAAGACCCTTCATGTTATAATAAATATAATATGAATTATCTTCTACTCGTTGTTGGTAATCAATTGTTGAGAACACCCAAAAGTTTGAGCCATTTATAAAACCCAGAGTACCGTAACCTCCAATTATAATCCCTAAATCTTCATTTGAATCGTAATGTTCAAGATCCGCTTTTGGTATAGAAAACTCAAACATCCTATGATCTGTTGCATTATTAGGGCTTGATCCAAAACTCCAATCTAGTTGGTACGAATTGATTGTAGAATAAGGTACCTGAACATGCCCTGCCCAAATAGTATGATTCCTATACACATTAAAATCGAGTCTATCTAATCGAGTAGAAAAAGGAGCAGAATTATTTGCTATTAAACTAAACTGGAGTTTATTATCAACAGTCAAATTAGTTAAGCCATATTCGTAAAGTTCTAACAGGTACGTGTTTTGAGTATTCAAAGAGATTACCTGCTGAGGATCGCTTAATTTTGGGAATGTGCCATCATTGTTCCACAAAATAAGTTTATGCTCATCTATAGGTACGCTATGCTGAGTTCCTACTCTTACTTGTATTCTCTGAATAGCACTTATCTCATCTTCAAATGGGTACCATTTAGAGAGGTCTACCGAGAAATTCACCCAGTAGATATTATCAATCCCTACGGTTTCTGAAGTTATATTGACATCACCAGTCCACCAATAGTATAACAAGTCATAAGTCCCATTAAATTTCCCATAAGTAGGGAAAATTTCTGTATCATCGTTTATGTGATCAGTATATAATAAAATATTTTCTGAATAGTACTCCCATGGGTGATCTCCTTCAATATCATGCAGTAATGTTTCCACTCCATTATCAAAAAAAGTAACCCAATCAAAGTAATTATCGAATGTCCTGTTAGCAGTATTTAACCAAACACCAACCCATTCATCAGTTTCATTATCGGATCTATCGCTGCAGAGATCGAGAGCTAAATAAAGATTATTAACATCTTCTCCTAAATATAGGAAATTCTCGCCATCAATATTGATTTTTCCATTGAAATCCGGGGTGTTATCCACATCTAAATAGAAGTCGATCTTCCAATCGTTACCCATCCATTCACTCTCATTAATAACACCGTCAATAACAACATTATTCATTGGGGGATTAGCTATAGAATAAATGCTAAAAAGAAAAAGTGTCGATACCGTAATCGGAATAAATAGAAATTTTAATTTATTTCTTCCCATTTTTTCTAACCTTTTAAGAATAGATTTTTTTAAAGATAACTATTCCCCATTACATTAATATATGTTTTGGAGAATGATTAAGAGAAAACTTACAGACTTAGCACTATAACTTCTGAAAAATATTGGCGGGATATCATTCCCATGCTACTATCGATAACTTTTAGTACAAATCCCTTCTTAATTAGTATAATAATCTATGCAACTCAAAAAGAACGGTTTCTATTAATGGCGAAAAAGAAAGTTGTAATTATTGGCGCACTCGGAATGGATTTCCATGTCTTTCTTACCGTATTTAAAGATAATGAAGAATACGAGGTTGTTGCGTTTACAATAGCTGGAGAACAAAATGTCGGTACAATTGAAGGTGCTGAACGAAGATTTCCCCCCGAATTAGCTGGAAAACTTTATCCTGAGGGAATTCCAATGGTATCAGAGGAATCTTTAGATCAAATTATAACAGAAAAGCAAATTGATGAAGTTGTATTTGCTTATTCAGACGTCTCACACGAGGAAGTAATGCACAAAGCCTCTAGAGCGCTTAAAGCAGGTGCGAATTATCGTTTGATCTCTGGCAGATTCACTCAAATTAAGGCAAACAAACCGCTTGTTGCGATTTGTGCTGTAAGAACTGGCTGTGGAAAGAGTCAAGTATCAAGAGCGACTTACCGATATCTAAAGAGCAAGGGATACAAGGTTGTAGCTATCAGAGAACCAATGCCGTATGGGGATCTTGTTAAACAAAATGTAATGCGTTTTGAAAAATATGAAGACCTAGATAAATATGATTGTACAATTGAGGAACGGGAAGAATATGAGCCTTACATTGAACAAGGGCTTGTAATTTATTCTGGGGTTGATTATGAGAAAATTATTAGAGAAGCAGAAAAGGAAGCAGACATAATAGTGTTTGATGGAGGTAATAATGAAATCTCCTTTTACATTCCAGATTTATTGTTTATTGTAGTTGACCCTTTAAGACCAGGGCATGAAATGAAATATCATCCCGGAGAAGTCAATGCTCGATATGCCGACGCGTTTGTTATTAATAAGATGAACAGTGCAAAAGCTGAAGATGTTAAAATTGTTGAGGACAATCTAAAATCTCTTAATCCAAATGCCACAAGGATATTTACTAATTCAATTGTAACAGTTGAGGATGATGGTGAATTATTGGGAAAAAAAGTCATCGTGGTTGAAGATGGTCCAACATTAACTCATGGAAATATGTCAATTGGTGCAGGTTTTGTAGCCGCAATTAATAGCGGGGCAGAAATAGTTGATCCGAGACCATATCTTACTGGTTCGATGAAGAATGTGTTCGAGGAATTCCCCCAAATAACTCAAATTGTACCAGCAATGGGATATAATGAGCAACAGATTAGGGATATGGAAGAAACTTTAAATAAGGCAGACGCTGAGATTATCTTAGATGGTAGTCCAATAGATCTTGCAAAATTAATAAAAAGTAATAAACCAATTGTTAGAGTTAACTACGATATCGAAGCGATAAAAAGCCCTACAATTGAAGAAGTGCTTGATGATTTCATTAATAAATTTTTAAAAAAATAGGTTTTTAATATTTTTTTTGATGTTGATTAACACCTTTTTATAATTATTTCAACAATGTCAGTATCCATAAGTGTGTGATCTTTCCCAACGTGTTGACCGGGCAATTCAACTGAGGAGCCCCATACTCTTGCATAACGGAAAAGTTTTATGAAATCCTTGTGTATTTTTTCAGCAATCTGCCCTACTGTTGTCTCTAATGGACATATAAAAGGTTCTGTAAAATCAACTTTACATTTGGGAGGTTTTGTATAAACTCTCATCAATTCTAAAACAGAAAAAAGATATTCTTTAAGTCTTTCCAGCGATTCTTTGTTTTTAATTGAGATTGGGTGGATAGGCCAATTAGTTTTTGATTTTAATATTTTATAATTTTCCTCTGTACCCGCAAGATCTCCCTTCGTTGCTATAATCCCATATTTGTACATAAATTCCTCTCCTTTTAGGAGATTAGCATTGTCAAGTTGTTCTATAAGGAAGTTATATTGTCGATCTATATCCATAGAAAGATCAATTACTAGAAGTATTGCGTCGCAAGTTCTAGCAACTCTTACAATCTGTTTACTGATTGCCCACTCCTTTTTAAAATCCAAAAAACCAGGTACATCAATGATCTGGATATTTAAGTTATTTATTTCACATGTTCCTGCTAGAGCAGTTTTGGTGGTATGAAGGAAATGACTTGTTTTTACATTTGTATTAGTTATTGCGTTCATTAAAGTGCTTTTTCCAACATTTGAGAGACCAAAGAGTGCAACCCGTCCATCTCCCGAACGAGAAATATAAAAAGCATCATATTCTCTACCTCTTTGTTTTGGTTTAAACTTTGCTTCTGCTATTAGATATTCTAAATGTTCGATCAAATGTCTAAATCTCCCCCATTTTTTATCAAATTTTTTACTTCGGATATCTTCTATTGCCTCCTCTAATTCGCTGATTAGCTCCTCTCCCTCTAAAAACTCAATTTTTCTTTTGACGTTTAAATAATACCATTTAGCTTTATTAGCTACATTCATTCTATTCAACTCGTTTACAGATTTTTCGCTTATGTTTATCTTTTTTTGTGCTTTATTGTTAATTCTCTTTTTATTGGAACAAAAAAATTGTTTAACTATATTTAACAATACTTTATATCAGAGTTTCAGGGTAACTACGGATTTAGGGTGAACATTGGAAAAATCAGAAGCGATAAGGATGAGTTAAACACTTGAAAAACGATTTAAATTAGGTTTAAGGTTGAGTACACCTGATATAAAGCCGATGTAATGTGCGGATTATGAAATAGTGGTAAATACTTGATTCAATTGCTATTGAATCATAATCCGGCCAAAGTATAGTCATCTTGGGATTGAATATCTTTTCAAGGTGTCAAGGTAAATATACGTTAATTAGATATTTAAACATATCTTAAGGAATTTCTTACCGATATGGAATATCAAAAATTTCGAATTATCCTTTACTTTAAATTGATACAAATAATATTTAATTCAAAAGTCTCATTAAATCATCCATCGATTATAATAAACAGAGTGAAATGTTATGATTCTCGCAGAAAAAAAGTATGAAATCCGTGAAGTAGAAAAAGGATATGCCAATCGGACCTTATATATCAATCTTTCTAATATGGAGATTACTATCAAACCTGTATCCGATGAAATGAAACAAAAGTTCATCGGGGGAAAGGGCTTTGATTTATGGTTGATGTGGAATTCACTTCCGAAACATAGGATCATTAAATGGGATGATCCTGAAAATGAAATATGTATTGCGTCTGGGCCACTTGGGGGCAGTATTTTTTACCCAGGATCGGGTAAGTCTATAGTTACAACAATATCCCCTTTAACAGGAGTGATTGTTGATAGTAATGTCGGGGGATATTTCGGACCATATACTAAGTTTTCTGGTTTCGATGCAATTGAAATACAGGGAAAAGCTGAAAAGGAAGTAGTAATTTATATAGATGGTGTTGAGGGTGTTATTCAAATAGAGTCTGTTGAACCTGAAGATAATCTCTCCATTTATTCGCATGAACTTACTCAACAGTTAACCGAAAAATATGCTCAAGATGATACAGAAAAACAGCGTATTTCTGTAGTTAGTACTGGTCCTGCAGCAAGATTTACTAGATGGGGCATGCTCAATTTTTCATGGTTTGTTCGCGGTCGAAATTGGGCATCCAGTAAGCAAGCAGGTCGTGGGGGAATTGGAACCGTATTCATTGATAAAAAGATTAGGGCGTTAGCGTGTCGAGCTCCAAAAATAACAGTAAAATCAAACAACCCATATGATCTGGATAAAGCCCGTGAATTAGGAAAAGCTCACAGTCAGGAGGTAATTGAGCTAGATCCAGTTCAAAATGAGATGCGAAGGGTGGGTACAGGCCATCTTCCAGATATAATGAATGTTACTGATCTCCTCCCTACTGAAAATTTTCGATTTGGTAGACATAAAGAAATAGATGGAAAAGATATTCCTTATAGTAGAGAGGAAATGAGAAAAATTTATTCTGGAAAAGAAGGTGCTGATGGTTGCTGGATAGGCTGTACAGTAAGTTGCTCCCACTACTCAGACAACTATGAAGTAATGACTGGTCCCTTTAAAGGTCAAGAAGTGATTGTGGACGGTCCAGAATATGAAACCATAGCGGGTTGTGGTTCAAATTGGGGAGTCTGGGATCCAAAATGGATACTAGAAATTAATTTTTATTGTGATACTTATGGCTTGGATACTATCAGTGTGGGAACGGGAATTGCGTTTGTAATGGAGTGTTATGAAGCAGGTATCCTCAATAAGGAAATTACAGAAGGATTAGAATTAAACTTTGGTAATATTCAAGCTGCTATGGAATTGATACACCAGATGGCGAGAGGAGAAGGATTTGGTACGATTGTGGGGCAAGGAATAAGAGAAATGAAAAGAATTTTTGCAGAAAAACATGGGGCAGATCCTCCCTTTCTACAAGATATTGGAATGGAGCATAAAGGTTTAGAATTTTCTGAATACGTAACAAAAGAATCGCTTGCCCAACAAGGAGGTTACGGATTAACAAACAAGGGACCTCAACATGACGAGGCATGGTTAATCTTTGAGGATGTAATAAGAAATTCACTTCCTACATTCGAGGATAAAGCGAAAGCTTTATGGTGGTTTCCATTATGGCGTACTTGGTTCGGACTTTGCGGGCTCTGTAAGCTTCCTTGGAACGATATTCAACCAAAGTCTCAAACAGATTATCCCATTAAAGATCCGGAAACAGGAGAGCTTGTAAGAGCTAAAGTACCAGATCATGTTGAATGGTATTCCCAATATTTCTCAGCTGTAACAGGACGTCAATCTACTCCAGAGGATATCATAAAAATGTCAGAGGTTGTTTACAACTTCCAAAGAATTTTCAATATACGACAAGGAGGTGGATTACGGGAGAATGATTCCAACCTTCCTTACAGAGCTATGGGGCCCGTATTTCCTGTAGAATATGAAAGTCGTGCTGAAAGATATGATGAACAACTGGAAGAGTTAGGGCATAATATAACTAGTAAAACCACAGAAGAAAAAATCAAGATATTACGCAAATATCGAGAGGAGCAATATGTGAAACTCCAGGATGCTGTCTATAAAGAACGCGGCTGGAATCAAATGGGGTGCCCAACAATTGCGAAAATTAGAGATTTGAGATTAGATCTTTTTCAAATCATAAACGTCATAGAACGATATCAATGAACTGAAAAATCGATTCTCAACTTGAACTTTTTTTTCAAAGTAATAAAAATTTAATGCATATCGTGTTTTTTTCTATATATCAAGAAATAACATTTAATCAATTAGAAGATGACACTTTTAGAGGATGCGTTAAAAAAAAACATATCTGAGAATCTTGCTCAAGTTGCTCTTGAAGAACATGTAGATGTTAGGACCGTTATAAAAGCAATTTCAAAAGGCTCAGCAGTGGTTATTCAGAGAGCGAACAGTAAAGCAGTAGGAATCGGATATCCTTTTCGGACTAAAATTAACGTAAATTTAGGTACATCTTCTTCAATCGCAGATATTGATGAAGAAATAAAAAAAGTTAAGGTTGCAGAAAAATTTGGGGCAGATACTATCTCAGATTTATCAATGGGGGGTGATATCGATCTTGCTAGAAGGAAAATCATTGATAATTCTACTGTTCCAATAACTACTGTGCCAATCTATCAAGCTCTTGTTAAAGCTAAATCATCTAGTAATATAACAGAAGAATTACTCTTCAAAACCATCGAATCTCAATTAAAAGATGGTGTTAGCTCTGTAGTTTTGCACTGTGGATTTTCTCTTGAAGATTTATCAAAAATGAGGGGAAGGAGGATCATGGGAATGGTTTCTAAAGGGGGTTCTTTCACCGCATCCTATATGGTTAATAATTCATTTGAAAATCCATTCCTTCAAAAATTTGATGCTCTTCTTGAACTCCTCCATGAATATGATGCGGTACTGAACTTAGGGAATGCCATGAGGAGTGGATGCATCCATGATGTTGTTGATGAATTTCAGCTTTCAGAAATAAAACATAATTCAAAGCTTGCGAAAAGAGCAAATAAAAAAGGAGTACAGGTTATCATCGAAGGTTTAGGGGGTCATATCCTTGCCAAAGACCTGATAAAGTATGTCAAACTATGCAAAAAAATTTCAAAAAATCGACCTTTATTCGTTGCGGGACCAATTCCTACAGATTATGCTCCAGGATATGACCACATCGTAGCTTCTATAGGTGGAACGTTTGCGTCGGGGTTTGGTGCAGATTATTTATGTGCAATAACTCCCGCGGAGCATCTCTGTCTACCATCTGTTGATGATATTAAAAAGGGGCTCATTGCGTGTCGAATAGCTGCACACATTGGAGATTCCTTTAAATATGGATTGAATCATCTTTTTACTAATGATTTGAACCTTTCTAATTATCGATTTCAGAGAAATTGGGGCAAACAGTTTGAGTTCTGTATTGATCCCTCAGAACCTCAAAAAAAGCATCCAATCAATGAAGGTGTTTGTTCGATGTGTGGGAAACACTGTGCATTATCAATTTCACAACAGCTTTTTAATAAGAAGCTATAAATAATACAAAAAAAGCTTAAAATTATAAATAAAAAGATCGAATCTAAATGGAAGATATAAACACTCATCCTATTTTAGATATCCCGAAAAGAAAAACTATTAAATTCTCTTTTGACGGAAACATTCTATCTGCTTATGATGGGATGGTTATATCTTCTGCGCTTTTTCTTAATGGCATTAAAATTTTTGGTCATCACGTTAAGGATCATAGTCCTCAAGGCATCTTTTGTGCTAATGGTCAATGTTCTCAATGTAACGTAATTGCCAATAGTATTCCTGTAAAAGCTTGTATGACTGCGTTACAAAAAAATATGGTCATCGAAAGCTGTAATGGATTACCCGAATTACCAGCTGAAGACATTCCTGTCAGTTCTAAAGACCCTGATATTCTTGATATTGAAATTCTTGTTATAGGAGGCGGGCCCGCAGGACTTTCGGCAACTCAAAAGTTTGGGGAAAATAACCTTGACGTAATACTAGTAGATGATAAAGACCGTCTAGGAGGAAAACTGGTTCTTCAGACACACAAATTCTTTGGGTCACAAAAAGATGTTTATGCAGGGAACCGCGGAATTGATATTGCGAAGATTCTTACCTCATCAATTCAATCATTTTCTACTGTCCAAGTCTGGCTAAATAGTGTATGTCTTGCGATCTATAGTGATGGATATGTGGGGATTTTAAAAAATAATGAGCAATACGTATTAGTAAGACCAAATTATCTTCTTGTTGCTACAGGAGCACGGGAAAAAATGCTTGTTTTCCCAGGGAATACTCTTCCAGGGGTGTATGGTGCTGGTGCATTTCAAACTCTAGTAAATAGAGACCTTATAAAAGCAGCTAAAAGAGTCTTTATAGTGGGTGGAGGGAATGTGGGATTGATTGCTGGATATCATGCCATCCAGGCAGGTATTGAAGTGATCGGACTAGTTGAAGCAATGCCCCAATGTAGTGGGTACAAAGTCCATGAAGATAAATTGAGGCGATTGGGAGTCCCAATATATACTAATCACACAATTTTAACTGCTAATGGGCAAGATAAAGTAGAATCAATAACAATTGGGAAGCTCGATAAAAAAGGTGAAATCATTCCTGATTCTGAAAGAATATTTGAATGTGATACTCTCTTAATTGCAGTTGGACTCAATTCAGTAGATGAATTTTATCTAAAAGCTCAAGAGTATGGATTAGACGTATGGGTTGCGGGGGATGCTCAAGAAATTGCTGAGGCTTCTGCCGCAATATTTACGGGAAAGATTGAAGCGATAAATATATTAGAAGAAATGGGCTTAAATAGCACGGAGGATATGATTCAGCTTCAAAGATCTGCAGAAATCATGAAATCAAAGCCTCCATTACCTAAAGAATTAATAATTGAATACGAAAACGAAGGAATATATCCTGTTTTCTATTGTAATCAAGAGATACCGTGTAATCCTTGCACTTCAGTATGTCCTAATGACCAAATTGAAACCGTAGATGGTTTAATAACACAACTACCCTACTTCAAAGGAGAACAAGATTGTATAGGTTGCGGTGAATGTGTTGCGGTGTGTCCTGGATTAGCTGTGGTATTGTTGGATTTTAGAAAGGACCCAAACAATCCTTTGGTTATTTTTCCGTTAGAGCTTACTAAGGAAAAATTAGAAAAAGGTCAGAAAGTCATTGTTGTGAGTAATGAAAAGGAATTAGGAAAATTTGATGTGTATCGATCAAGAGTTCTAAATGAATATTCCAAAACACAACTTATTACAGTTCAACTCCCCGCAGATATTGCAAAGCAAGCAGTAGCAATAAAATTATTTAAAACTACATATAGTGAGTCAATTGAAGCATATCAACAAATATATACCGATGATGACGCAATTGTTTGTAGGTGTGAACGCGTATCAGTTGGAGAGATCCGTAAGTGGATCCAGTCTGGTGTGAAAGATTTTAACGAATTAAAAGCATTAACTAAAGCAGGTATGGGTTCATGTGGAGCAAAAACTTGCACATCGCTTATTTATCAAATTTTTCGAGAAGAAGGGATACCTTTTGATGAGATTACTGAAGGAACGAGAAGACCTCTATTTATTGAGGTACCAATGGGTGTTTTTGCGGGTGTAAAGGACGAAAAAGAGGGGAGTAAAAGTGGTTGAATATGATACAATTATCGTAGGTGCTGGGAGTGTGGGGGTCCCCACTGCTCTAGCAACCGCTATGGACGGACTCAAGACACTTGTTCTCGACTCATTACCTTCAGTGGCCCAAGGAGACAATAAGCATGCAATAGGAGGAATTAGAGCTACTCATTCTAATATCGGTAAAGCATTATTATGTAAAAGATCAATAGAAATTTTTTCTACATGGGAAGATAAGTATGGAGAGGACATTTGGTGGAATCAAGGAGGGTACTTATTTCTCGCTTTTACTGAAGAAGACGCACAAACACTTAGGAATACGGTCAAACTCCAAAAAAATTTTGGGTTAAATATTAATTTTATTGATTCTACTAAGATTAAAAACCTTGTCTCTGGCATTAATGATAAGGGTTTATTAGGGGGAACATTTAGCCCTGAAGATGGTAATGCTTCTCCTTTATTGTCTTTAAATTCTTTTTTTCGGCACTCGATGGAATTAGGGGCTGAATATCATTTTAATGAAAGAGCTACCGGTATTATTACAAAAGATAACAGAGTTGTGGGAGTTAGAACAACCAAAAGAAAATATAAGACCAATGTTGTTATTAATGCTGCTGGAGCGCATGCGAAAGAAATAGGATATTTCGTTGGTATCGACATACCTGTTGTACCAGAATCACATGAAGCAGGTATTACTGAACCTGTAAAAAGGTTTTTTTCTCCTATGATTGTTGATATTAGACCATTTAAAGATGAAATATTTGGGGATTCTAAAAATTATTATTTCTACCAGAATAATGAAGGAAAGATTATATTTTGTTTAACTCCGGATCCTAGTATTGAAGGAATTGACCGGAGAGAAACAAGTTTATTTTTGCCACAGATTGCTAAGAGAATCATTCAGCTTCTACCACGACTAAGAAATATAAAGATTAGAAGAACTTGGAGAGGTCTGTATCCTATGACTCCCGATGGAAATCCAATCGTGGGTAAAATAGAGGAAGTAAGTGGATACATTAATGCTGTCGGTATGTCTGGACAGGGATACATGCTGGGACCTGGACTTGGAGAACTTCTAAGCCGTATTGTGTCAGAAAAAACAAATCCGGGGGATGAGCTTATTTTAAATAATTTAATGCCTAAAACTGGTTTTTTTGAAGAAGAAGCATTAAAATAAAACTTGAATTCTTACTTATTTAAAAAGATTTAAATTACATCCCCTTATAAGTCTGATATAAAAAATCCCGTTTATCTTCTAATTTAATACCTTCTCTTCTATGTTTAAAGCTGAATTGATGTTGTTTTTTCTGGAAAGCATTAACAAGAATTTTAAATTTCCTATTTATAAGGATCCGTATGGGAATAATAGTTACTATTAAAATAATGCTAGGAATAATCATATTCGGTAAAAATTTATACCGAATAAAGTAATATATTTCCCTTAGGTATTTTAATCTATCAAAATCAATCACAGCAGGCCAAGCTCGTCTCGGAGGGAAGAATATAGCATTAAGGTATATGAATAAACTAATAAAAATGACTGCCGTTGAAAGCAATATTAAAGCGTCGCACAGCTTCTTTGAGATAATCAGCGATTTAATCCTATTTTCATTCTTGATTCCGACCTTCATCACCAATAAATTTTATAATTTGATACTTGGATCTTTTTTGGGGAATAAGTTTTGAAGTAAAGTCCCCTGTAATTCCGGAACAAGAAGTCATGACGCATTCGCATTTTTAAACCTTTCATATTTTGTTCTGAAATTTGTTTAGTGTGAGGAACCATAAGAATAGTTAGACGATTGTTTAAGATTATGCTAATAGGAGAAAGGATAATTATAGCAATAACACATGGAAGAATAAAAGATTTAAGGAAATTTTCTTCAAAAGAAAAGAACCAGTTGTATCGAGGTGGCAGGGGCGTTACACCGGGAATCGGATTCTTGATAGTGCTACCATAAATAAACACGAGATAACTAACAAGGATTACGGCAAACGAGAGAAAAATTAAAGCATCACATAATCTTTTTGCTATAATGTGCTTTCTAATCCTATTAATGCTTCTTGACTTGGTATTCCTCATTATTCCAATTCCTCGATTTTTAGTGGAAATTAAGATAAATATAATTATAAACTTATTGACATTTACATAGAGATAAAAATTTTCTTTTAAAATGGGTAAGATATAATGCGGATGAGATTATTAATAAACTCTTACATATTTTATTAGCAATAGCAAGAGTTTTAATCCTATTTTGGATATTTAATTCAGTATTTTTCATCCTAAGATTTTCTTGATTTTTACGGGTTAGTAGGATATAAGCAGTATTAAATCTAGTGGTTTGTATATTGTTAGTTACTTGTACTTATTTTGGTATAGATTGAGATTATATCACCATCTTCAATTACATGGTTTAAGTTCGCGATTTTCTGACCCGGATGTCTTGCGGATTTCCCCCATATTAGCGAAAACCGAAAATCTTTTACAAATCTTTTATGAATCTTACGACAAAGAGCTCTCATTGTATCTCCTTTATGAAGAATTATGGGTTCATCCATATCTGCTTCTTTTTTAGGAGGCTTCAAATATACTCGAATTAAATTCAATTCTTGGAAAATATTATGACGAAGTGCGTTTATATTCTCATGGTTTTTTGCTGAAATCATGACCCAATGATTATGTCCAATAGACTCCGTAATTTTTTCCGGTGAAAGTGGGACTTTCATCAAATCTACTTTATTAATTACCACAAATTCTTTTGAATAAACCCGATTTCCCATTATAAAGTCGATGAATTGATCTGGTGTGGTGTTAGGTTCAGAAAAATGCACTCCTGCATTATTTAAACCAAACTCATTTGATAAAGCTTTAACCTCATCTTCGTCCATTACCTGAGAACCTTTTGAGGTGAAGTGAATCCCACCTCGTGTTTGCTCTTTAATAAAAATACGTGATGGTCGACTATTTAAACGGATCCCCGCATTATAAAGCTCATTTCTAATCTTTTTTAAATCAAGAAAGTTGATGGTTCCATCTTCTCGAAAACAAATAATTACTAGAATTAATTCAGCAGATCGTACAGCACCTAGGACTTGCTTTCCCCTACCTTTTCCAGTTGCTGCACCTAATATAATACCAGGTAGATCTATTAATTGAATTTTAGCATCTTCTATATCCATCATACCAGGAATGGCGGTAACTGTAGTAAAATCATAAGCTGCAACCTTGGAATGAGTATCTCCCTCAGTTAATAGGTTAAGCAATGAAGATTTCCCGACAGAGGGAAATCCAATGAAGGCTACTTGAGCATCACCCGATTTTTTTACCCCAAAACCCCCTCCACCCCCCTTTTTAGAACTCACAATTTGAATCAAGCTTTCTCTGAGCTTAGCTAATTGGGCTTTAATATAATTTATACTCCGCTGAGTGGCCTTATTGGGAATCGTGTTCGCTAACCGTTCCTCGAGCTCTTTTATTCGATCTTCAACTTTCTCACTCATTCTATATAAAAAAATCTATTATAACCAAAAAATTTTCCCTAAAATATTGAGAAAAATTGACTTGAATAAAGTACTTTTTTGTCTTATGGTTTATTATAATGTAATGATTATACTATCTATCAATAAAAACGGGAGAATTAAATGGTAAGACATTTAACTAAGATTTCAGATCTCACAAAAGCAGAATGTGAAACAATAATTAGTAAAGCTATTGAAATAAAAGCAAATCCTGGAAAATTCAGTAATGATTTAAAAGGAGAAACACTTTTGATGTTATTTGAAAAACCTTCCTTAAGAACTCGAGTTTCATTCGAAACAGGTATGCACCAATTGGGGGGACACGCGATTTTTTACTCAATGAAAGATTCTCCTTTAGGGAAGAAAGAGAATATTAGTGATACGGCAAAGGTTGCATCAAGATTTGTAAATATTATTGCTGCACGTGTTTTTAAAAGAAAAGATATCTGGGATCTTGCCAAATATGCTGATGTGCCTGTCATTAACATGCTTGATGATTTCGCTCATCCTTGCCAAATTCTCGGGGATTTTCAAACGATTAAAGAGAAGAGGGGCAACCTTAAAAACTTCAAACTCTCTTATTATGGGGATGCATATAATAATGTGACCTACGATTTAATGAGAATGTGTGCTATATTTGGGATTGAAATGGATGTAGCTTGTCCTAATAATCCGCAATATTCTCCAGAGAAGGATGCTTTAGATGAGGTATCAAACCTTTCTAAAGACACAGGTGTGAATGTTCGAGTAGTTCATGATGCTATAGAAGCAGCAAAAAACGCAGATGTAATTTATACGGATAGTTGGATGAGCTATGGGATTCCCCAAGAAGAAGAAGCTGATCGTAAAATAGCGTTCATGCCTTATCAGGTTACTACTTCAATTATGAAAGCTGCCAACTCTGATGCCATTTTCATGAATTGCCTTCCTGCCATGAGGGGGTACGAACAAACTGCCGAAGTGATAGATGGGCCACAATCAATTGTATTTGATCAAGCAGAAAATAGATTGCACATCCAAAAGGCAATTATGCTCTTTTTACGAGAAAAATTCTAGTATCTCTTTTTTATTACATTTATATAACTGAACAATATTTATTATATTTAATTCCCCCCTGATTCCAATATCTCTCTATTATGAAAAAAAAAGAATTTAACTTAATTTCTTTAGTTAAAAAAACTACTGACGAAATTTTAATAGATGAACAATTAGATTATTTGGGGGAAACTCGATACAGGTATTTTAAAAGATATTTAGAGAGTCAAAAATCCTTTAAACGGAAGATCTTAGTCTCTAAGACAGTTGGGGCAGTAATTTTTGGAATTTTGCCAATAATTCCTTTATTTGCATATTTCCAAATCTTAGATTTTATTGGTGAAGAGGAAGTTCCTGTAGATATAGTCTTATTTACAGGAAGTCTTCTTTTTGGTATTTATTTTTTACTTCAGTTTTTTAATTTTTTTTTAATGGCAATGCTGAATACAAATAAAATATTATCGGGAAAAATCTTTGAATGGTTTGAGACGTTACCCATCCCGCGAGAAAGATTAAGAAAGTTAGTTCTATTCACCATTATTCGTAGTGTAGATATTCCACTTTTGGTTATAGTAGCATCTCTTCCTATAGTTTTACTCATAGGAACTCAAAATATAATGATCTTCTTTGTAAGCATTGGAATTTCAGTTATTGATGCATTATTCTCACTTAGTTTACTTATCTTATTTAGTGAGAAGATAAGCAAATCTATTAATCTAAATGAAGCTTCTTCGAGAAGAGCACATAAAATTCGTCTCATCAATTTAACTTTTTATATTTTAGTTATTCTTGGGAGTATATTTCTGATTCAGTGGGCTTTTGATTCGATGGGATTATTGATAAATTGGTTTGTAAACTCAGATATCCCCGCTATTATAATTCTAATCCTAAGCATGATTCCATTCCCCATTGCACCAGGGTATTTGTTGGCTACATTTATTTCTCTGCCCCATATTCCCCCTCAAATTTGGTACAACATTCTTGTTGGATTTATTCTGTTTATAATTCTCACTTGGTATTTGTATCACAAATCTAAAAAGGGAATTGAATTTTCGACATTTTCAAAACAAAGACCTACAATAAAAACAGTAAGAAATGTCGCTCAAGTTACAATAAAAATTAGAAATCCTGTAAGAGCGTTTATTCGTAAAGATTTAATAACTGTCTCTCGAGATCTAAAGTCTTTTCTGTCAGTGGTAATGCCGATTGTAATTAGCTTTATCTTCACATTTACATATAATAGTACCAACGTTGGAGGAATTACACCATTTGATTTAGATTTTCTAACAAATATGATGATCTTTTTGGGCTTTCATATCATAATTTCGGCCATTATAGTGCATGGTTTATTACAAATTGAATCATCTGGAGCTACGATATTAGCATCATTACCATTGTTACCACGACAACAAGCAAAAGCAAAAATGATACTGATGTTAATTATTCAAACTTTTACTATTATATCACCCCCCTTTATGTATATTGGAGATGATAAATTTCAAGGTATGTTATTCTTATCAGTAGGGACATTACCTTTTATGTTATTATTTATGATCCTAATGTTCCAGTTGAGAATCTTCTATTTTGGTAAGATGAGCATATCATATACAATTGAAGAAGCATTCCCTGAAAAGAAAACTTCTAAATGGTTTCTTATTTTTTTGATAGAGCTTGTTGTCGTTAATGTTATATTAAATTTTGCTAATTTGGTAATGAAATAAACTGGATTTGCAGATATGATCTTGTTTTTAACTCTGAGCTTTTTCTTTATACTCATTATTTTAACTATAATCTTTAATAAGATGTTTCCACCAACTGTGAAGAATGCTGTTAGACGAATTATTGGGAGAAGTTTTCACGTAGTTGCGCCTATAATATTAAAACTCATTAAATATTGGATTTTGCTAATATTTTTATTTTTAAGCAATTCGTTAGCGATCTATCTGTTTAATATTGTACCTGTAATTCCACTAGGTGAGATAATTTTCTATGAGTTGAACCAACTCTTTTTTATGATTGGATTAAATATCTTCTTGGGGATATCATGCATTTTAATCATTCCAAAAGTCTTAAGTTTTCTAAATAGAAGTCAATCTCTTGGGCAGTATTTGGAGAGTGCGGGATTAAAATGGTTAAAGCCGTTTTCTAGGGTTGTTATGAGTTTCTCTTTAGGCTTTTTTTTAAGCTCTTTAATTTACTTTCTCCTGATATTTGTGTTGAAAATAAACCCAATTTTAGCAGTGACGACGTTTATATCCATTCTATTTATTTTTTCCATGTTATTCTGGCATGAATTCATAATAAGAGGGATACTATTATCTTTACTCATAAGAAAACATTCTAAAGCAAAAGCAATTCTTCTGGATGCTTTAATAAACATACTCTCTCTCATGTGGTATTTTCTTCTAATTTTCTATTTCAATCCACTTATTGGTACCCCTCTAATTATTCTGATTGTTATATGTCTGTTTTTTCTTTTTCAATTAATAGGTTATATCTATATACGGACAAATAATATGGTTTGGGGTGTCTTTATCCTATCTTTGATAATGTTTCTCTTCTATATTGAAAATAGTATTTTTCTGATTTAAGAGATCTCTGCACTAGAAAAATTAATTAAAGAAACTTTTATAACTTAGAAACCAAATCATAATTTCTTAAGTTCATTTTCAATCTCATTAACCTCAATCGGATACATCCTCTTGAAAAATCGATACCAATCAATACCAATCAAACCCCCGGAGATAAGGCAAAAAATAATTCCTGTGAGAACGATACTCTCAAGACTAAGATGGAATATTCTTTCTGGCAGCAGATCAAGACCATGGATCATCAAATTTACTGCTAGACTATTTAGGAGTAAAGCAAATGGATACATCAAGATTCGTGGAGATTTTAAAAAATTGCGGGAATCAGGAGTAGTAGGACTAAAAATAGATGAGGCATCATTAACATTTTCTAAGATTTCTCTACGTTCGATAAATTTGAGCCTTATTAAATCTCGTCTATCTCTAAAGAGTAGAAAGCTCCCACTGAATAAAAATAGATACAATAATATCATTATGACAGCTAGAATTATTCTTAAGTCGGTTCGAAATATTTCAAACTGTATTAGAGAGTAGCGTATCATCAAAAATAAAAAAGCAATAATAACAAAGACAACACCTACTATACCTTCATGTATGTGGAAATTCTTGAATATCCTGCCTTTTTTATTGTGGTTAGAATTGTTACGAACATATTTAAAAATATTAATGGTCAAGCCTGGAGATAGTAGGGTTATGCAAATAATGGCCGAAGAATTTCTAATAGCTGCCCAATTCAAAAGATCAGGGACAATTTTAAATAATTCAAGAAAATAAATTAATATCCAGAGAAGAGTACCAGTTATGATTAGGATGATGAAAATTCGACTAAAATATTCATACTTAATCAAGAAGAAGAGAATATAAAAAAAGAAAAGAAAATACAGAATAGTTATCATCCAATTAACCTCTACATCAATGGATAGAGGATGATACATTTGATTGTAATAGAAGAAGTAATAGAGAAAGATAATTCCCCCAAAAGAAAGCCCAAAAATACTTATAAATTTGAAGATGGCTATTAATTTTTTCATTAGTAAATCGACAAATTCATTCTATAGAAGTATAATTAGTTCATCCAATATATATAGTCTAATTTCAATTTATGAGAAAAATTTTAAATAGTAAGGTTAATAATATAATTTTTCCATTTATGTTAAATGTCTTAAATTAAGAGGTTTCTAGTTGAAAACACTAATTGTTGCATTGGGGGGTAATGCCCTGATCAAATTTGGGGATGAGGGTACTACAGATGAACAGTTTCGGAATTTAAAGGTTCCCATTAGTCAAATTGCCCAACTTGCAAAGGAGTACAATATTGTTATAACCCACGGAAATGGTCCACAAGTAGGAAACCTTTTATTACAACAAGAGGCCACTAAAGCAGTTTCCAAGCGCCCATTACAAATTCTTGTTGCTGAAACCCAAGGTCAAATCGGTTTTATGATCGAATCTACTCTTGATGAGGAATTAATGGAAATTGACCTTGATGAAGAAAAGTTATTTCTAACCATTCTTACCTATGTAAAAGTTAATCCTGAGGATCCAGCATTTTTAAATCCGACAAAACCAATAGGTCCTGCGTATTCAGTTCCTAAACCAGGATATGTTAAAACCACTAAAGGCTATAGACGTGTAGTTCCTTCCCCAAAACCAATAAAAATCTATCAATGGCGTGAGATTAAAAAATTAATGGAATTAGAGAGCTGGATAGTCATTGCGTGTGGAGGAGGGGGGATACCTGTGATAAAAGAAAAGAAGAGACTGTATGGAGTCGAAGCGGTAATAGATAAAGATCTGGCAAGTGCAAAACTAGCTGAACAAATTAAAGCGGATATCCTACTGATTGCCACAGATGTCGAGAAAGTTTCAATAAATTATGGGATGTCTAATCAAAAAGATTTGGATGTTCTTACTATAGCCGAAGCAAAGAACTATTTAGATGAAGGGCAGTTTCCACCAGGAAGTATGGGACCAAAGATTCAAGCGGTTATAAACTTTATCGAATCAGGTGGAGGACGAGCAATTATTACATCTATTGATAAAATTATTGACGCTTTAGATGGAAAAGCGGGAACTCAAATAAAAAAATAAAGCTATTCCTTTTTCTCCCTTACGATAAAATAAATTGAAAGTATTATTATCCCCGTACCGACAAGATGGTATACCGTAAAAATCTCCCCTAAAATTATCCAGGAGAAAAAAGCAGTTACAATTGGAGTTAAGGAATTTATGATGCTTGCTTTTCCAATTTGAATATATGTCAATGTTTTATACCACACAAACAAACTAAATCCATAATCAATCCCCATTAGAAGAAAGAAAATAAAATTCTCAAATTCAATAATAATCCTCAAATTTTCAATCGGGAAAATAAGAATGTAAACCACGAATAAAATTACCCCGCTCATCAAATTCCTTATGAAAACAACTTGAGTAGGAAATAATTCGTTCCTGTCAAAACCAGATTTTGTAAATGTGTGAATAAGAGTAAATAACGCAACACTAATAGTTAAGATGATGACACCCAAATTAAAATCTAACAAGTTGAATGATGCTTGGGTGATAGCTAAAATTAACCCAAAGAAAAGAAATACACAAAAGATAATTTGCACTTTTGAGAGTCGTTTTTCTTGGAGAAAGATTGATCCAAAAATTAAAGCAAAAATTATTTCACTTTTGAATGTCAGGACGCTGTTGATGGCACCCGCTATTCTAAAACCTATGTACATAAGAACGGGTACAATGCTAAATATTACTCCGATGATCCCGAGTAAACGCAAGTTTCTTTTCCTTTTCCACCCATTTAGCAACGAATCTATAACATCACGATTTAATTCTGGATTTTTATTTTTACTGAGTCTTCTACGCTCAAAGAGATAAGGGGGTAAAAAAATCACAGCTTCAATTAGAGCGGTTATTGCAGCGAAAAGATAAGGATCAATAATAAGTGGCCTTGCATTAGCAATAACAGGTTGCAAACTTAATAGAACTACTCCGATTGATCCATAGGTTATTCCTTTTTTTAAATTATAAGTTACCAAACTGTTGAATATAAAGAAAGCTTTAAAATTAGAGTTTTCGAAGGAAAGTTAAGAAAATTTATTTACTTTACGAGGACCTTTTCGATTATTTCAAGTGCCCAGTCAAGTTCTTCTTTGGTTATTACCAACGGAGGGGCAAACCTTATAGTTGTAGAATGCGTGTCTTTTGCCAATATTCCATTATCTTTTAATTCTTCCACTACGTACCTTGCGTCTTCAGTAAATTCTATGGCAGTTAGCAATCCTTTACCTCTTATGTCTTTGATAGGAATTTTTGTTCTTTTATCCCCTATTTCTCGAAGTCTTTTGATGAAATAATTTCCCATTTCTTTCGCCCTTTCCGCTAGATTTTCTCGTAAATGCACATCTATCGACTTCATAGCCACAGCACAAGCTAGTGGGTTTCCCCCAAATGTGCTCCCATGCGTCCCAGGCTTTATAACATCTGGTCCGACGATATCTTTCGTAGTGACACATGCAGAAACAGGGTATACACCTCCACCAAGTGCCTTTCCCAAAAGTAACATGTCTGGTTTTACATCTTCATGGTCACAGGCAAAAAACTTTCCTGTACGGCAAAATCCGGTTTGAATCTCGTCAAGAACCATTAATATGTTGTGCTTAGTGCAAATTTCTCTTACTTTCTTCAGATATCCCTTTGGTGGTATATTCACTCCAGCTTCCCCTTGAATCGGCTCGAACAGAAATGCTGCAACATTTTCAGGACCGATATCTAGTATAGCATTCTCCAATTCTTCTGTATCTCCATAAGGGATCATGATAAATCCAGGAGTATATGGCCCAAAATTCCCATAATATCGAACTGCTGAGATATCAGAACTAAAACCTACAATCGTTATTGTTCTTCCATGAAAATTATTCCTACAAACGATAATTTTTGCTTCGTTCTTAGGAATCTTCTTTTTTATATAACCCCAGGCTCTTACAATCTTTAGCCCAGTCGATACTGC
This sequence comes from Promethearchaeota archaeon, assembly GCA_016839845.1. The sequence goes on along the minus strand of JAEOTL010000493.1, from coordinate 3,282 downwards.
CTCTGTTCCTGTATTCATTGGGATAGACATTATTCCTGAATTAGTAGGATCATTAATATGGGGCCCTACGACTTCAGCGAGCATTTTTAGGAAAGGTCCCATCAAATCATTATGAAATGCACGAGAAGTTAAGGTGACAATATCCGCTTGTTCTTTTAATGCTGCAATGATATCCGGATGGCAATGACCTGTGTTCTGGCTTGAATATGCGGATAAACAGTCTAAATATTTTTTACCCTCTGGATCGTAAACCCAAACACCTTCAGCTCGGGAAATTACAACAGGAATTGGGTGATAGTTGTGTGCACAATACTGATTATCCATTTCAATAAATTCTTTAGATGTTGGCATTGTTTTTCATATCTCTTTGAATAATATGAGTACTAATTAATTATATGAATGATTTCATTAAAAGTTTAGAGGTTCTTCTCATGATTTTGGGAAGAAAGTGGGAGTCCCGAAATGTATTTCGTTTAATTTCGTAAGAAAAAAAAGGAAAAAACTGTTTTCTTTAAGTGAAAGAAATCGTTTTAAGGGTAAGCTTCCATTGCATCGATGTTGGATAATAATTTTTTATGGTAGCTGATTGAATAGAAACAATTTTAGGTATATCAAGCATAATCCATGGATAAATCTCCTCAATGCATCGCTGCTGTATATCATAATAATATTCTTCTCTTATAGTAGAGTTCAGTTCACCTAATGCTTTATCCATCCATATTTGTATATCATGGTCATTTATTTGAGAGAAATTATCAGCTGATTCATTTGACATTAAATGATTGATATAATTATATGGGTCACTAAAATCAGCGTTCCAACCCATATGGTAGAGATCTAACATATCTCGGTGATATCCCTCAAGTTCATAGGCCATATAAATAAATTGGATATATGGAATTGAATTACCAATAATCTTTATCCCAATTTTTTTAAAATTGTCCTTTAAAAGGTTTAGTAAAGCAATACGGAAGGAATTACCCTCATCATACTTAAAAGTAAAGTTTGCAAGTGCTTTATTGTTATCTACTAGGTCCTCCCATGGTTCATCATTATCTATTGGTAAACCAGTCGTATTGATACCAAGATCATTTACAAGTGTTTGCCGCGCTATTGTAAGATTTAAAGTTGGGACATCAAAATCTTTTGTATTGGAATAGAGAATTCCTTCTGGAATTGGAGATTTCATCCTATCTGCCCATCCATCCAGCATAATATCGAGAAAATAGTCATAATCAAAAGCGTATGCCATTGCCTTCCTCCAGCTTACATTAATTAGATTGTTATTTATCCCGATAAAATTATATGTTGTTTTTAATGGATTCTCATTTAAAGTAAGTGATGGTTCATTTTGAATAATTTCTACGAATTCCGAATAGTTTCCTAGAAAATCATATCTTTGAATCTTCGGAGCTAAATGAAGACTTCCCGAGTAAAGAGATTGATTAATGGCTTCTATGTTTTCGTATGCCTCCTGATGGGTAATGAAATGGCCAAAAACCTTAAAGATGAGTTTGTCGAATTTAGGGATACCATTCCAGTAATTTGAATTAGCTGTTAGTCTTACTTCTGTATCTTCTATGAAATTATCGTAGACAAAAGGTCCTGTTCCTATTAAATCGTCACTGGAGAGATCAAGTAAACTTGTTGAGGGTGTTGATGAAGGAGAAACAATAAAAGCTGACCATGTAGTTAATAATCCTAAAAAGGGAGCATACGGTTCATTTAAAATAAATCTTATAGAGTAGTCATTCACAATTTGGATGTCACTAATAATCGGTGTACTATCGGAAAGTTGCCACAAACGAGCTTCTGGAATAAGATGAGGAGCTTGGTCTATCATAGTATAAAGCCTATCAAAGTTCCATTTCACTGCCTGAGCATTAAAAATTGTGCCATCATGGAATCTAACTCCTTGTCTAAGTGTAATTGTACAACGTAATTTATTACTACTCCATGAATAAGAAGTCGCAAGTAAGGGGACAATTTCACAGGATGTATGGTTATAATCAAAAAGGCCCTCAGCGACTTGACTAATCACCCATACACAAGGTGGTTCTCTTGCTTCTATAGGGTCAAGTTTTAAAGGTCCCCATGCCCCATTCACATTAAGATACACCAAGTTAGGTTTGGGTTGAATGAGAATGATGCCACCAACGATACTTGTGGTGATAACCACAGCTACAATCCCTGTAATTATTAAATACTTCTTTTCAAAGAACTTTCGCGTTGCTTTCATATTTATTCAATTCCTGGTAATTTTGAAAATTAGGAATTCAGCTATTAATTTCTTAATCATTTAAAAGGGTTTCTAGGAAGTACAGTAATATTATAGAATATCTTAAAACTAAAGATTATCGAATTAAAGATCTTCTAACGATTTCTTTTACAGCAAAAGTGGCGACTAAATCGGCATAAGTTCCAGGACCAAACCCTGCATCATAACCTAATTCTTTGGCAAGCTCATTACTAATCCTTGGACCTCCACAGATTAATAATACCTTATCCCGGATTCCCTCCGCTTCTAAAAGGTCAGCTAAATTTGTTAAATTTTGTACATGGATTTGTTTCTGGGTTACAGCTTGGGAGACGAGTAAAACATCAGCTTTTAATTCTATCGCTTTTTTAACGAAAGTTTCATTTAGTACTTGGCTTCCAAGATTATATGCGTCAATCATTTCGTACCTTTCAAGGCCATAATGACCAGCAAAACCTTTCATGTTCATTATTGCATCGATACCTACGGTATGGGCATCTGTACCCGTAGCCGCTCCAAGAAAAACCAACTTCCTCTTTATCTTATTTCTAATAAATTCGTTTATCTCCTCCATTGACTTAATCTCTACTTCAACAGACTCCACTTTTATCTTTGTGTAATCTATCGAATGAATTATGCTCCCATACACCACAAAAAAAGTAAATCCTTTATCTAACGAAGTGTGGAACGCAACATTCGGATCTTTTAATCCCATCTTAGTTGCGATCTCCTTTGCTGCTACTATTGCTTTTTCCCCATCATCTATCGGAAGAGTAAAGCTTAATTGCACCTTCCCATCATTCATTGTATCCCCATAAGGCATTACTCTGGTCGCATCAAAATTTTTATCGAAATCTTTCTTTTCCGTTGAATATAATCCTCCTCCCATATCATTCCCCTCCTTTTTTAAGTTCATTAGTTATTAACTCAATAAATGGATTAAAATAGTCAGGTGACTTCTGAATTACCCCATCGAGACCTTTTCCCCCATCTAAAGATCGTTTAATTCCGGCAAAAGTTCCCTT
>JAEOTL010000080.1 GCA_016839845.1 Promethearchaeota archaeon | reverse complement strand
ATGATAACGCATTTTCTGGGCATGTTTCTATACACGTATTGCATCCAATACACTTATGTTTAAACCATTCAAGTTGAGGTAATTTAAGTATAGATTCAGGATTATGACACCAAACGCATTTTAACGGGCATTGTTTTAAAAAAACGGTTGTTCGAATGCCAGGACCATCTTCAGTTGAAAATTTTTGAATTTGAAATACTAAAGCTTCAGATGCAACCATTATCATGTATTAATAATTTTTAAAAAAATTAAGATTTTTACAAATTATGCGATTCTCGTGCAATAATTTCGTTTTGTAATTCGCGTCCTATAGCAGTGAAATATGCATTATAACCTGTAACTCTGACTAAAAGATTCTTATAATTTTCAGGATGCTTTTGAGCGTCTCGCAACATTTCAGCATCAAGCATATTGATTTGTAGAGAAGTTCCTCCATTTTCTATATAACCTCGTAAATAAGCTTTAAATTTCTCTTTGTGTTCTGGAGCTTTAATAATAGATGGATTAAATGTAATTGTATGACTAGCTCCATTTGGTAAGTAATTAATATATTCTCCTGATTCGTTTTTACCACCTATAGCTTTTCCAACTGAATTAGTAACAGCTGTTGGTCCTTTTACATCAGCTCCATTAGTAGGACAAATTGCGTTTGATAGGAAAGTTCCTTTATATCTACCATTTGGTGTCGCTATGGTATTTCTTGCATCAGCACCAGCCCAATAATTCCATGAAAGCATTCCTGGACGATATTGATAATCAGTTAGAGTTTTATATTTCCAACATTCTTCTGTCCATGTTTCCATAATCGTTCTAGCAAGTTCATCAGCATCATCCATATCATTACCATATTTAGGAGCTTTATTTTTTAAGTAAGTGTGCATAATTTCATAATCCTTACCTTCATAATTATTTTGTAAAGCGTCTTTAATTTGTGAAATTGCATATTTTTTATCTTCATAAACAAGTTTTTTAATTGATAATAATGAATCAACTGTTGTGGCAAATCCAACGCCTTCAATAGTGACAAATCGTAACTCAGGGCCTCCATTTCTAATATCTAGACCCTTTTCTATACACCCTCGAACAATACTAGATAAATATGGAGTAGGAAGAAATTTTCCCCGAAGTTCTTCACACATATCATTTATTTCTATGGTGTATTTAATAATAAACTGGATTTGTTTTTTCCATGCACTCCAAAATTCTTCCCAATTATTGAAATTCTCGGGATCTCCTGTTTCTGGTCCAATTTGTACTTCAGCTTTAGTTACAATCTCATTTCCTGGCATGTTTTTACCATTCCACAATGTTAATTCAATACTTTTTGTTAGGTTAGGATTACAATTAACAGTGCTTGATCGATCATTTCCCTGCATAGTATTCTCCAAACATCCTACTACTCCATAATCCCAAGCCTCATCTTTCGGTATTCCTTCCCTTATCATTCCAGCAATACTTCTTTCATCAAAATTTAATAAAAAAGGAGAACCTTGAGCTCTAGCAATCATATCAATAATTTTGCTTAATAATTTTTCAGAGGAATTTCTATGCAATCTAACGTTTGGTTTGGGTTCTAAGATTGGATACCACTCATCTATTACTTCCAGAAATGTATAAGTTAATTCATTTGTTAAATCTTCTCCATTTTGTCCACATCCGGATAATGTAATTATTTGACCAAACCCTGATGTAATACCTTGTTTTCCTGCCTTTATCATCGCATCATATGCTGTATTACAATGGAACCAAAAACTCCCTAATATGTCTTTTACGAAGTTTTTAGTAATAGTTTTATCATTAAGTACATCCTTTTTATATAAAGACCATAAATACTGATCAATTCGACCAAAAGAAAGCCCCGGTCCAGGATAAGATTCTTCAGCCATTACAAGCATATGAGTAAGCCATACAGCTTGAATTCCTTGCCAGAAGGTTTCTGAGGGTTCCCATGGGACATGTTCTAAATTTTTAGCCATTTCTTCAAGCTCTTCTGCACGTTCATGAGTTGGAGCTTTAGTTTTTAATCTTCTACATTCTTCAGCATACATTTTTGCAAATTTCCTCGGAATTTCTGCTGCCATCATGATTGCTCTTAGTTCTTGTCCTTTTGGACCTAATTTTTCTTCTTCACTAAATTTGGAATAACTATCTTTTGCTTTCATATAAATATATTTAAATCCTTTTTTAACAACAGTCTCATAGTCAGGAATTATATGTCCCCCGATGGCACCAAGATTTCCAAATCCAGATTTATGAAATTGAAAGATAGCTTCTCTATTTCTAATATTTTTTTTCCAATATTCCTTTGCTTCATCTTGATTAAAACACTTACTCAATTGAGTGTTAAATCTAGAACCAGCTAATAAACTTGGACCTACTATTTCCTGGGGAATATAATTTAACATTACTTCTTCAAGAAATTTTATTCTACGTTCTGGTAAAGATAATTCCCAAAAATTGTCAGGTAATTTAACATTTAAAGCCATTGATCTAAAAGAAGAAGCTAAAACTCCTTTGTCGTTTTTTCCTAATACCTGTATGTAACTATAGATTTCTGGGACGATATAGTAATCACCTTCATAAAGAATTATATCCCAATCAGTT
>JAEOTL010000152.1 GCA_016839845.1 Promethearchaeota archaeon | reverse complement strand
GATGCGAAAGAAGGAGTTATATCATTCCTTCAAAAGAGAAGACCTAAATGGAAATTAAAGGTTCCAGGAGATTTACCAAAATTCTTTCCGCTAAAATGATTCAAAAAATTGAAATTGAGTTAAAGGTAAGTTTTTTTAGGTATCAAATTATTTAAAAAAAAAGGTGAATAATTTTGACTTTAAAAACAAAAATTACAGAAATGTTTGGAATAAAACATCCCATCGTGAATGCACCGATGGGGCCTTTCAGAACTACAGAATTAGCTACAGCAGTGGCAGAGGCGGGTGGGTTAGGCGTGATATCCCATACGGTTGTATCTATGGATGGGTATGAAAAAAGTATACCTGCAGCAATAACGAAAAATCTTGATCATGTAGTGGAGCATACTGATGGCATTTTTGGATTTAATGTTATAACTTCGAGAAATGTGATTGATGCTGAAGCAATAATAAGTACAGCTTCAAAACATATTATGTCTAATCCTAAGCTTAGAGAGCAGTGTTTATATGCTCTTTCCAGTGCAGGTTCATCAAGAAGGATGCCAGAAAATAAAGATTTTCAGAAATTAAGGGAGACAACGGAAATCAAACACTTTCACGTATCTCCTGCACTTTGGTTAGCTGAGAAGAGTGTTGCTTCGGGAGTGGATGGTCTGGTAATTACTGGATTCGAAGGCGGTGGCCATCAATCTTATGAAAAAGTAGGAGGTTTAGTTTTACAACAACAACTTCAGCAAAAATATCCTGATATACCAAGGATTGCGTGTGGTGGGTATGCAACAGGAGCAGGGTTGGCAGCAGCTTTATCTCTTGGTGCAGATGCAATTGCTATGGGCTCAAGGTTTATTGCTTCTATAGATAGTGAGTTTCATGAAAATTACAAAGCTGTTATTCCACCTTCTAAAGCCTCAGATACACTCATAAGAACAGGCGCTCTCAGTATCATAAGATACTGGAGAAATAAATTTGCCTTATCAAAAGGAACAGTAAAATCTAAAGAGGAAAAGATCGCAGAGGAAAAAGCGTTAGCAGAACATCGAGGCGCAATTTCACAAGAAGAGCTTGCAGAAGAATTAAGAAAAGATGCAAAAGCAGCTTTTGCAGCATATCAAGGAGATATGGAGAATGGGGGAGTCCTAATAGGGCAAAGTATTGGAGCTATAAATAAAATCGAAAAGGTTTCTGATATCATAGAAAGAATAGTTAAAGAAGCTGAAGAAGCATTAAAAACTGGTGCAGGATATATCCAATAATCTTTATTTTTTTTTTAATTTTTATTGTCTCTGGTTATTTCAGAAGAGATCTCATACTAAGATTTCTTTATTTTAGGTTTTTATTTAATTTCTATTTTTTTTCCAAAAATCTCAAAGTCACCTTCAATTAAATTAAGCCCATTTTCGCTATAGCCTGGTTGACACCCTCCTATTGATACTTTGACATTTCCTGGTTCAATGATACGTTTCCCTTCATTATTTACATTGTAAAGATTTCTTAGTGTTAATGTGAATGATACCGTAATCTTCTCTGATTTCTCTAGTGAAACTCTTTTAAATCCTTGTAACTCCCTAATTGGTAAATCCAATTCAGAAGATTTCTTGTTTAAATAGAGTTGAACAATCTCATCCCCCTTAAATTGCCCGATATTTTCAATTTCAACACTTATGTCTAAATTCTCCCCAATGTTAACTTTTTTTGGAGAGATTTCAAGATTGCTATATTTAAATTTGGTATAACTTAAACCATATCCAAAGGGATATAGAGGTTCACCTTTAAAGTAGCGGTAGGTTCGTCCCTTCATACTATAATCTTCAAAGGGAGGTAAATCTTCAACAGATTTGTAGAATGTTATTGGTAATCTTCCTGCGGGATTATAGTCCCCAAAGATGACATCTGCCGTTGCTGCCCCTCCTTCTTCCCCAGGATACCAAGCTTGAATAATCGCTGGAATATTTTCATGCGCAAAATTGATTGATAACGAGCTTCCACTGGTTAACATTAGTACAATTGGTTTACCTGTTTTATGTACCGCATTTAAAAGATCTTCTTGAATTCCTGGCAAACCAATATTAATTCTATCCCCATTTGCTTCCGATAATTTAGTATTTCCTTCCTCACCTTCATACAAATGTGATATGCCCATTACCATAATAACAAGATCAGAATTATTAGTCACATCTATTACCTTCTTAAATTCTTCTTTAGATTTATCAACTATTCCACAACCCTTTACATAATGTATTTGGGTACTAGCAGAAACTTTTTGCTTAATTCCCTTGAGAAACGTTGTATAACGAGAAGGATTACCTGAATAATTTCCCTTAAGTACCTCTAAGTCTTCAGCAAATGGTCCGATTATTGCGATAGATTTTATGTTTTTACTTAAAGGTAATATATTGTTTTCGTTTTTTAAAAGAACTATAGATTCTCTTGCCGCTTCTAAAGCAAGCTTTCTATGGTCCTCGGAATCATTAGCCTCAAATGGGATTTGTTGATATTGAACTACTTCGAGAGGATCAAACATCCCTAGTTTAAACCTCGCCATGAAAAGTCGTTTAACTGATTTATCTATTGTATCTTCTAATAATAAGTTTTGAGCTACAGCATCTATCATCCATTGCCAGAACCGTTTCTTATTTCTGATATTGGCAAACATTACTTGGCAAAATAGATCACATCCGGCATTTATAGCCATTGCGGCAGCCTCAGCAGCAGTTTCTACCATTTTATGGCCTTTGTAGATATCTCCTATTGCACCGCAATCAGAGACTACATATCCTTCAAAACCCCAATCATCTCTAAGAATCTTTTGTAATAAAAATTCGCTTGAACAACACGGGTCTTCATTTGTTCGATTATATGCACACATGACTGAATAAGCTTTACCCTCCCTTATACATGCTTCAAATGCTGGAAGGTAGGTTTCGTAGAGTTGTTTACTAGCTGCAACCGCATTGAATTGATGCCGTATTCCTTCAGGTCCACTATGAACAACATAATGTTTGGGAGTAGCAACAACTTTAAGATATTTGGGATCATTTCCTTGAAGTCCTTTTACAAAATTAACACCCATTCTTGAGGAGAGATATGGATCTTCTCCATATGTTTCTTGACCTCTTCCCCAGCGTGGATCTCTAAAAAGATTTACATTTGGCGACCAAAAAGTTAGTCCTTGGAAAAGTCCCCGCTTTTTATTTCTCACATATTCATGGTGTTTAGCTCTAGCTTCATCAGAAATTGCTGTTGCCACATTATACATTAAATCAACGTTCCAAGTGGCAGCTAGCCCAATTGCTTGAGGGAAAACGGTTGCGTAATCCCCCGTCAAAACACCATGCAAACATTCGTTCCACCAATTATATTTCGGTATCTTTAATCGTGGAATGCCTACGGCAGTATTAATCATTTGAGAGATTTTTTCTTCAAGTGTCATTCTTGATACTAAATCATTTACCCTCTCCTCAAATGATTTAGAATGATCCAGATATAACGGTAGTTCTTCTTCTTGTATATTATCCAAATCTACTCACTAAGAATTTTTAATAATTAAAACATATTGCATTATTAAATTAACTCGAGAATTTGTATATTATCAGAAGAATTCTTGACATAAATGTAAATATTTGAAGAAAAGGCTAGGAGTATGATGACAAAGGAAATTATGGATAAAAAGTATCCGCAATTTAAGAGTGAATTTGCAGAGGTAAACAACATAAAGCTTCATTATGTAAAAGCAGGACCTGAAGATGGTGATTTAATTATGATGCTACATGGTTTCCCCCAATTTTGGTATATGTGGAGGGATCAACTTTTAGATCTTTCAAAAGATTATCTTGTAGTTGCTCCTGATATGAGAGGATATAATCTTTCCTCTAAACCTGAAGGAATTGAGCAATATCAACCACATCATATTATGGAAGATCTAAGGGCGTTAGCTGAAGAACATTTCAAGCGCAAGAAAATAATCTTAGTAGGTCATGATTGGGGTGGTGTAATTGCTTATCCATTTGCGAGTACACATCAAGGTCTTGTAGAAAAATTGGTAATAATTAATGCCCCACACCCCAATATTTTCGCAAGATTAATCTCAAAAAACAAATCACAACAATCGTCAAGTCAATATGTACTATTCTTTAGATCCAATAAAGCAGAAGAAGTTTTATCTGCTAATAATTATAAAATGTTACTTGATGTAGTTACCACTCCTGAGATGGAATTTAATGATGACGATCGCCAAATTTATATAGAGGCTTGGTCTCAACCTCGTGCATTAACTGGTGGATTAAATTACTACCGTGCTGGTGGACTACGACCACCCAAACAAGATGAGAAAATCTCAGAAGTAGCAAGTACAGAAATGGAATTAAATCCTGTTATGATCAACATGCCAACTTTAGTAATTTGGGGGGAAAAAGATACAGCACTTACAGTTTATAATCTTGAAGGTTTAGAAGAATTCATACCTGATCTTACGATTAAACGGATTCCTGAAGGATCACATTGGATAATAAATGAGCAACCGGATAAGATAAATTCTTTAATCCGAGATTTTCTTTAACTTTTTTTAATTTTAATCTTATTCTTTTTTAAATTTATTGGATATTAATATAAACTTTTTTTACTTTCATCTGTCTAATAACCTTATATTAATTCATTTTAAAGATGTGATAAATCTTGACTTATCGTACTGAAAAAGATGCTTTAGGGGAAGTTCAAGTTCCTGAAAAAGTATATTGGGGTGTTAATACTCAACGAGCGATAAAAAATTTTCAAATCAGTAGCAAAATTTTTCCCAAAATCTTTATCTCTTCATTAGCTGAACTAAAAAAGGCATGTCTATTAGCAAATATTGAGCTAAATTTAATAGAGAAAGAATTAGGAAACGCAATTCTCAAAACTATTAACGAGATGCTTAATGATAATAAGTATTATGACCAATTCCCAATTGATATCTTTCAAACAGGGAGTGGTACTCAAACAAATATGAATATGAATGAAGTATTGGCGAATCGAGCAAATCAAATTCTTGGTCATCCGATGGGAAAAAAGGAACCCGTACATCCTAATGATCACGTAAATAAGAGTCAATCATCTAATGATGTAATACCAAGCGCTATGCATATATCTACTTTACATGTCCTTAATAAGCAATTATTTCCCGCATTGACTCGGTTAAATGAAGGATTATTACAAAAAATAGAGGATTTTAAGGATGTTGTAAAAGTAGGAAGAACTCATCTTCAAGATGCAATTCCTATACCTTTATCCTTAGAATTTGAAGTATATAAAAAGCAAATAGAAACTAATGAAAGAAGACTAAAGGAAACCTGCAAAGAATTATATGAAATTCCCATAGGAGGAACAGCTCTAGGAACAGGACTCAATGCCCATAAAGATTTTGCTGAGCTTACCATTTCTCATCTTTCAAAAATAACAGGTTTACCGTTAAAGACTAACTTAGTTAAGGCAGAAGGAATAGCTTCTCATAATACGATTGTAAATACAAGTAGTATACTAAAACTTCTTGCACTCTCTTTATTAAAAATGGCAAACGATATAAGATTGATGAGTAGTGGCCCAAGAGCAGGATTGAATGAATTAATTCTACCACAGAACGAACCTGGTTCTTCAATTATGCCCGGAAAAGTCAATCCTACTCAATCTGAAGCTTTAATTCAAGTCTGCATTCAAGTGTTAGGAAATGATTCAATAATTTCATTTTCAGAGGCGTACGGTAGTATTCTAGATTTAAATGTGTGTAAACCCCTAATGATTGTTAATCTTTTAGAATCGATTGAGCTTTTGAGCAATGGAATTAACTCGTTTATCGATTACTGTTTATTAGATATAAAAGTAAATAATGATAGCGTTAAGTCGCAATTAGATAATTTACTAATGTTAGTGACAAATTTAGTCCCAATTATTGGATACGACAAATGCTCAAAAATCGCGATTAAAGCTTATGACGAGAATAAAAATTTAAAAGAAGTAATTAAAGAGATGGGAATTGAATTAGATGAGGATCTTGATGACCTATTAGATCCTAAAAAAATGGTTTAATTCTCGGTGAAATTATGACAACTGAAATAAGAACTTTGGAAGATGTTCGCAATATTGCTAGAGAGAAATTAAAAGGGATATGTGGTGTTTACAAAGATTGTGATGGTGACCCTCGTAGACTATGTCAAGGGCAAAGTTATGGAAGAGCTTTAGGGATAGGTGGAATTGGAAGTGGAACAAGTTTTCACAATAATTTCATGGCTCTTAGAAAATATCAGTTAAAAATGGAACTAGTGAATAATGATTTTATCCCTGACACAAAATATAACTTCTTTGGTAAAGAGCTTTCGATGCCGATTATGGCAGCCAGTGTTGCTGGAGTAAATAGTTTTGGGGGTGAAGATATTATATCTGAACAAGATTTTTGTAAAGCTGTTGTGCAAGGATGTAAAGCTGCAGGAACTCTTGGATGGAGAGGAGATACTTATACTTATTCTCTTGAAAAACCATATGGTATTAATGCTATCGCAGAAGCGAATGGTTTTGGAGTTAAAATCGTAAAACCGCGTAGCCAAGTAACTATTATCAAATTTATTAAAAAGGCAGAAGAAGCGGGGTGTATTGCTGTTGGAGTGGATATTGATGGAGCAGGATCCTACGCGATGTCAGCACATAATAAACCTGTCTTCAAAAAATCAACTGAGGATATTAAAGAGTTAGTTTCAGCCACGACTCTTCCTGTTATTATAAAGGGGATTATGACTGTTGATGATGCTTTTAAAGCAGTGGAAGCAGGAGCTGCAGCCATCGTAGTATCTAATCATGGTGGACGTGTTTTGGATCATACTCCAGGTACTGCAGAGGTACTTCCTGATATTGTTGCTAAATTAGAAAATAAGATAAAGATTTTTGTAGATGGGGGTATTCGGACTGGTTATGACGTTCTGAAGATGCTTGCACTTGGGGCTGAATCGGTTCTGATCGGAAGAGATATTATTAGAGCTTCAGTTGGAGCAGGAGTCAAAGGCGTGCAGATACATATGGAGTATATACAAAAAGCCTTTCAGAAAGCAATGAAAATGACTAACTGTGAAACACTAAAAGACATTTGTTTTAACATTTTACAATAAAATTAATAATTTCTTACTCTTAAATTGATTTAAGTGGAATAAATGGAAAAAGGAGATCTTATAGGAAGAGGAAGGACAGCAGAAGTCTTATATTGGGGTAACAATAGAGTTTTAAAATTATTCAATCAAGATATTTCACTCGAGCTGATAGATTATCAATATAAAGTAGATAGTTTAGTTGGAAATATTTTCTCTAATTGTCCTAAAGCGTTTGATAAGATTGAAAAAGATGGTAGGATCGGTATTGTTTACGAATATATTGAGGGAGTTCCACTACGTGAACATATGGGGAATACTTTTAAAAAGGTAGGTAATGGTATGAGAATGCTAGCAGAAATTCATGCTGAAATGCATAAACACGAAATTGTGGATATATTAACCCAATATAATTTCTTTACTAAAGCAATAAATAAAACTGAGCAATTAAATGATGAACAGAAGCGAAAAATTATAAAATATTTAGAAAATTTACCCGATGGAAATGTGATTTGCCATGGCGATATTCACCCCGAAAATATTCTCGTCTGTAAAGATAAATCTTATGTGATGGATTGGTCTAATGCATATTCAGGAAATCCAAACAGCGATGTTGCCAGGACGTTTTATGTACTAAAATATGGACTAGGAGCTTCGGATGAGGTTACTCTAAAAAAAAGTTTTCTCCATAGATTTTTTTTTAAAGCAATTAAAAAGCTAGTCGCACGACCTTACATAAAGCGATATCTAAAAATTACTGGTAAATCCCTTAAAGAAATTGAGGGATGGAATCTTGTTATTTTTGCGGCGCGCCTTTATGAACCAGTTCCCTTAGAATATGATAATTTATTGAAAATGATACGGAAGAAACTTAAACATCTTAAATAATTTCAGTCAAGACATTATTCCCAGCGTTGAAAAATCTCTAATTGTCGTGAAAATGCTTTATTAATAAAAGTTCAAGTTATAATTGAATTAGATTGCTAATTTTTTATTATCTTTTTCTTTTTTTTTTGCTTTTTTTTCTTTTTCCCACTTATTTCTGGTTCGGGAGTGATATCTACATCAACTTCTGCAATTATGAAAGCAAGGTAAACGGGTATAGAACTAGATAATCTCGGATCGGTGTAAACATTAAATTTGATATCCTTAATTTCACAATTTTTATCGCTCTCATTTAACATAACCAAATTTTTGTTAACAGTACGAGTAAAGTCAGATGGATCTTTAAATGTTCCTCCTACTGCATAAACTTGGTTCAATCTAACAATTTTTTTAACTTTACCTATATCTTCCATAATTTTCAGCTTATTATTTATTTAATAATAATCAGAGTTGTGCATTTTTATTTTTTTTTTCTATTTCGAATTTAGATGTATCTAGAAAATATTATAAATTTAAAGAATGCATGGATTAAAAGCTATATAAAAGCTGTATGTTTTAATAAGGTGGAATATCAGAATAAATATTAACAATGATTTTAAATGATGGTACAGATAAATGAAAGATCTCTCTAAGCTTATTGATACTGTTTTGAACGAAGTTAGTGGAAAACACGCATTAGACTGGGTATCGAAGATATCACAATACAACCGACAAGTAGGGACTCAAGATTACCATGATATTGCAGAAAAAGTAATGGAAGAATTAAGATCATATGGATTAGATGAGCTAAAACTCCATAAATACCCCGCCGATGGAAAAACAAAAACGTGGGAATGGGTAGCAACTCAAAGTTGGGAAGTGAAATCTGGTATTCTAAAATTAATTGAACCTAAAAAAGAGATAATTTGTCGATTTCAAGATATTCCTATGTGTATTTTAGGGAGATCAAAACCTTGTGATGTGACCGCTGATTTAATTGACGCAGGAAAAGGTACCGAAGAAGAGTTTAAGGAATTAGATGTAACTGGTAAGATTGTTTTAATGGAAGCACCACGAAATATAATTTCTAAACGATTAGCTGAAAAAGGAGCTTTAGGAATTATTGTATATCCTGGACCAGAGAGAACGAGAGGGACCAAAGGAATGACCATTTATAATAGGTTTCCTGCCCAAGCTAAAGATTTAGAACAAGTAACCTTTGGATTTAGTATTACTTTTGAACAAGGTTTGTATCTAAAAAATTTATTGAATAAGGGTTCTGTCAAGGTAAATGCAAAGATTGATGCTAAACTATATGATGGGCAACTAGAGGTCATTTCTGCAGCCATTCGAGGAATGGAAAAACCCAATGAAGAAATTATTCTAACAGCACATCTTTGTCATCCTGCTGCGGGTGTCAACGATAATGCAAGTGGGTCGGCAGGTTTACTAGAATTAGCACGTTCGCTTTCTACCTTAATAAAACAGAATATATTAAAACCACCCAGACGCACAATTAGGTTTCTCTGGGTTCCTGAATTCCATGGTACATTTCCTTGGGTTAAAGAACATGAACAAATTGTCAAAAATGCGCTTTTTAATATTAATTTAGATATGATTGGAGAGCATCCAGTAATAATTGGGGAACCCTGTGAAATATGTCTCGCACCTTACTCAAGACCTTCAATTTTAAACGATATAATTCAATATTATACGAAGATAATAGCAGATCATCCTCGCGGAGTGGCAATAAATGGAACGCAAATGCAGATGAGGTATCGAGTATTACCTTATTCAGGGGGGAGCGATCATGGTGTATTTGTAGCACGACCTATTAGTATTCCGGGTATAATGATCGGTCATGAAGACCCTTTCTGGCATAGCTCCCTTGATACAATAGAAAAATGTGATTCTACAGAACTAAAAAGGATTATTGCGATAGCACTTTGTACTAGTTATCTTTTTTCTATACAAAATAGGGATACGTTAATATCTTTATGGCCGATAGTGGAAGGTAATTTCTATAGGCGACTTGGAAAAGTGAAGGAAATAATTTTTTCTCTTTACAATAAACTAAATAATGAAACGGCTACAGATTCAACATCAAAAGAAGAAATATGTCTAATGGGAAAGACTCTTATCGGTATGTATGTTGATTATGAAAATTCTGTATTAAATTCAGTAAAAACTTTAGATTTCTTATCACCGTTATTTGAAGAGTTATTTCAAGGAAGGATCCAGGAAATAGAAAATGAAAGGAATAATCTTAACTCTTTATGGGAAAAGTTATGTAAAAATAAATCTGTAGTGTTAGATAATGTTATAGAACCTGATCATTTTAAGCAGAAATGGATTGCGTCTTTTCTTGGAAGAAGAAATTTAGTATCTCTATTACCAATTCTTCGTTCCAGTGAATATTTGGATTTTAAAGTTCCAGAGCCTTTGGATGTTTGGGGTGGTGAACTCCAGGAAATGATAAATTTTATAGGTTTATCCCTAAATCTTATACAAATATGCGGTATGCTAACTTTAGAATACCACCATATTTTCTTCCCAAATACGGTCTTAAATATTGCGAAATTGTTAGAAGAAAAGGATTTTATCAAGAAGGTAGAGTAAAATCACATACTTACTTCTATTCTTTTTTCCACTAATGTTTTAAAAGCCTAAGAATTAAATATCTCCCTTTTTTATTTTTAGGTAAATTCACGCTTTTTGAATTTAAATTTAGGAGAAAGAAAATGAAAGGAGACCGACGTCATATCAATGATGATTATGATGAAGAAGAAGTTAAACTCTGTGAATTGGATCAAGCGAAAACGTACAAGGGTTTAGTAGGAATTTATGTAGATGAGAGTTATATAACCTATATCGATGGAATAAATGGGAAACTATATTATCGGGGGTATAGTCTTGAGGATTTAGTTAGAGATTCATCATTTGAAGAGGTGGCATATTTATTAATCTACGGAGAGCTTCCAACAAAATCACAACTCAGTGATTTCAATGACTTATTAATAAAAGAACGAGAATTACCCGACAATATTCTTTCAATCCTTAAAAGTTATCCTAGAAATACAACGAGAATAGAATTGTTGCGAACTTCAATCTCTGCTTTATCTTTATACGATCCGGATGATTATGATTTTTCTGAAGAAGCGAATATTCGGAAAGGAATTCGGATCATTGCTAAAATACCGACAGTTCTTGCCTATTCCCATAGGATTCAAAGCAATTTACCATTGATAGAACCCTCTGAAGAGCTTTCACATCCATGTAATTATTACTATATGATGACAGGGAAGATCCCGAATAATGAATTTGAGGAATATTTTGATAAGATCCTCATCTGTCATATGGATCATTCAATAAATAGTAGTACATTTTCATGTCGCGTTACCGTATCAACCTTATCAGATTTATACAGTGGAATAACCAGTGCCATTGGGACCCTCCGAGGGCCACTCCATGGTGGAGCAAATGAACGAGTCATAAATCTATTGCTCAATGAAATAAAACGAAAAGAGAAAGTAATTCCATGGGCTCAAAATAAAATAGAAAATAAAGAAAAAATTATGGGATTTGGTCATAGAGTTTATAAAACGTGGGATCCAAGGGCTAAGATACTGCGAGATATATCTAAAGAATTATGGAGCGATCCTGAAATAATTGAAAAGATCCCCGACCGGGAGCATGAGCAGCACAAGGGACAAATTGATAACATCTATGAAATGACAGAAATTTTAACAGATTTTATGATTAAGACAAAAAAGATCTATCCCAATGTTGATCTTTATTCAGCCGGGGCACTCCATGCTTTAGGTATACCTACAGCCTCATTCACCCCATTATTTGCAGCGTCCCGTAGTGCTGGGTGGGTGGCACATGCTCTTGAACAGCTTTCTGATAATAAGCTTATCAGACCAAGACTTCGTTATAAGGGTGACTTGGATAAGAATTATATCGGAATTGAAGAGCGGTAATAATAATTTATTTTTGGTTTGAATAATGGATGAGAAAGAAATCAAATTAAATGTTAAAGAAACATTAGAGTCTAGATTAGGCAATGTAACAATTTACAACATCCAGAAATTAAAAGACATGGATATAGGAGATCCAAATATCCTACCATATTCTCACAGGATTTTACTTGAAAATTTTCTTAGAAATTTAGATGGAAAACGGGTTAAAACAGAGCATTTGCTTTCGCTTTTTCAATGGGACTGTAAAAGTAAGATTATAAGCGAAGTACCCTACATTCCATCGAGAGTTCTATTACAAGACTTCACTGGAGTTCCAGCTGTTGTTGATCTAGCTGCCCTGAGATCAGCAATGAAGAGAGCAAAGAAAAACCCATCAAGGATTAATCCAATTATCCCAGTGGATTTAATTATTGATCATTCTATTCAGGTTGACCACTATGGTACTAAAGATGCAATCAAATTAAATGAACAAATTGAGATGGAACGTAACCGTGAACGTTATACATTACTAAAGTGGGCTCAGGAAGTTTTTACTAACTTCAGAGTTGTACCAACTAGTAGAGGGATTTGTCACCAAGTTAATTTGGAATACTTAGCGTCAGTAATTCATATTAGAGAAGAGGATGGTGAGTTAGTAGGATATCCAGATACATTAGTCGGAACGGATTCTCATACAACCATGATAAATAGTTTAGCTGTTCTTGGTTGGGGTGTTGGAGGTATTGAAGCTGAAGCTGTTATTCTAGGGCAACCGTATTACATGAATATTCCTAAGGTAGTTGGTGTAAAACTTACAGGGGAGGTTAAACAAGGAATCACTGCTACTGATATTATTTTACGTATAACCCAAATACTAAGGAGACATGGAGTCGTTGGTAAATTCGTTGAATTTTATGGTCCTGGAATGAGAAAGTTGTGTCTTGAAGACAGAGCAACAATAGCGAATATGGCTCCAGAATATGGAGCAACAATGGGATTTTTTCCAATAACCGAAGAAACCTTGAAATATTTGAAAGAAAGTGGAAGAGATGAAGGTCATGTTGAGTTTGTTGAAAGATACGCTAAAAAAACGGGATTATTTTATACAGATGATACTTCTGTACCAGATTACAGTGAAAAACTGGAAATTAATTTAAATGAGATAGAATTAAGTTTAGCAGGTCCTTCCCGGCCTCAAGATCGAATTCCTCTTAGTAGAATCAAGGAAACTTTTAAAAATCAAATGGACTCCGTGTTTAACAAGAAGGGGGAAATTAATAAGATTTCTGATGGATCAAATTTGTCTCATGGCTCTGTAGTTATTGCAGCTATTACTTCATGCACCAACACATCAAATCCTTCAGTAATGATTGGAGCGGGATTGCTTGCTAGAAACGCCGTGAAAAAAGGATTGACTGTAAAAAAACATGTGAAAACTAGCTTTGCTCCCGGATCCCGAGTTGTAATTGATTATATGAAGGATGCTGGGTTAATGCCGTTTCTTGAAGAATTAGGTTTTCATTTAGTGGGATATGGATGTACAACTTGTATTGGTAATAGTGGACCACTAAAAGATGAATTAGTGAAAAAGATAAATAATGATGACTTAGTTGTAGCTGCGGTATTGAGTGGAAATAGGAATTTTAGTGGGAGAATTAGTCAGCATGTTAAAGCAAATTATTTAGCCAATCCTCTGTTGGTAGTTGCCTTTGCATTAACAGGAACAATCGCTATTAACATAAAAGATGATGTTTTAGGTATTGACCCTGAAGGGAATTCTGTTTACCTGAAGGATATCTGGCCCGATGCAGTCGAGATCAAAAAATTCACAGATAAATATGTAACCCCTAAACTGTTTAAGAAGGAATATGGGGAAATATTCAAAGGATGGGATTTATGGAATGAGCTCAAACCGATAAAAGATGACATTTTTCGATGGGATAAAGAATCTACCTATATTAAAGAACCTCCATATTTTAAAGATTTTCCACTAAAAGAACCCCCTTTACAAGATATTATTGATTCAAGAGTCCTAGCCCTTTTGGGTGTTTCAGTTACAACAGATCACATTTCTCCCGCTGGAACAATTCCAGCAGACATGCCAGCAGGGAAATATTTAATTTCTAAAGGTGTTTTGGTAAATGAATTCAATTCCTTCGGTTCTAGAAGGGGGAATGATGAAGTAATGACACGAGGTACTTTCGGGAATATACGTATTCGGAATTTATTAGTTGAAAAAGAAGGAGGCTGGACTAAGGACTTCTTAACACAAGAAACTATTCCAATTTATGACGCTGCAATGGATTATATATCGAATGGTGTTCCATTGATAGTATTAAGTGGTGCTGACTACGGGATGGGAAGCTCCCGAGATTGGGCTGCCAAAGGAACCCAACTTTTGGGTGTAAAAGCTGTCATTGCTGAATCTTTTGAGAGGATTCATAGAAGCAATTTAGTGGGAATGGGTGTTTTACCCTTAGAGTTTAAGATAGGTGAGAATACAGAAGTACTAGGATTAGATGGGACTGAATCTTTTGATATCATAGGAATTCCAAACATTAAACCATTTTCTGAAGTTAATGTCATAGCTAAAAAAGCAGATGGTAAGGAAATTAAATTTAATGCAACTGTAAGGCTTGATAGTGCTATAGATATCGAATATTATCGTAATGGAGGTATACTGCAAACAGTTTTACGAAAAATGTTGGTTAACTAATTGTCTTAGGATATTTTGAAGAAAAAAAATAAAAAAATTTAAGGTTTTTCTTTCTGGACTTTCATAGCCATACCCATCTTACGCCAGGATTGCCTTCCCACTTCCCACATCGCTCCTTGGGTGTTTTCTCCCTTTAGTTCTCGTCCAATCCATTTCTGACCTGCTGGAACTTTTTTCATCATTCCGACAAATGAGGTTGCACCAACCATCGTATCGTCCTCAACAGTTACTGCAATCATAACTACTGATCTAATACCTATAACGGTGTTATTTTTGACAGTTGCTCCGTGAACGATTGCACCAAATCCGATCAAATTATTATCACCAATAGTAGTCCCATAACCTTCAGCGGTATTAATTATGCAGGCATCTTGAAACACATTTTTCGCCCCAATTTCTATCTTGGCAAAATCACCGCGTATGATAACTCCTTGGTACACTACATTATCTGGACCAATTGTAACATCTCCAATAACCCAAGCAGATTCGGAGATCCAACATGAAGGGTCAATATTTGGGGTTTTAACCTCCCCATTTACTTCAATTGAAATTATTGGCATATTTTTTAACCACGTTTTTTAATATGATATAATTTCTATTTAATTAAAAGGTAGAGGATCAACAAATGGCGTTCTTAAATTATATAATTACTTAAGAACGCCATAATTAACTTCTGTATCATATTCAAGGATTACAAATCCATCTTTTTGGTTTTCTTTAAAAACTTTTTTTAATTCCCTAATCATCTCATTAAATTTTGGGCCCTCTTCTAAAGGAATATATGAAGCGGAAAGAAATCTTCCCTTTAAGCCAGAATAATCAAGCTTTTGATAGTTGTAAAACATTTTTTTCTTGTAAATAAAGAAGTCTTCAATCTTAGTTTCACTTTTTCGCACCAGATTGTAATCAGTTCCATATTTACGCATTAATTTTTCATAATCACCTGAAAAGATGTTACCTGATTTTCTGCGATTATTCCATATTATGATTACAGTGCCTTTTGGTCGTAAAATCCTTGTAAATTCCATTTTTGCTTGCTCTAAATTAAACCAATGAAAAGCTTGACCTGCGGTAATAATATCAACACTTTTATCTTCTAACCCCGTTGATTCTGCTGAACCCTCAATACTCGTGAAACCTCGATATTTCTCTAATAAATTCTCACCAGCTTTTCTCATATCGAGATTTGGTTCAACCCCATAGACGGTATTCCCTTCCTTTAAAAAAATCTCGCTTAAAATTCCTGTTCCTGACCCAATGTCCGCGATAATTGAATCTTTTAGTAAAATTCCCTTCTCCTTCAGAAAACTAATAATTTCTTTGGGGTAATTAGGTCGATACTTAATATAATTTTCCACTCTTGAAGAGAAACGCTTCTTTGGATCTTCTAAATATCTTTTAGCACCCATAAAGCTCAATTAAATTAAGGATAGTAAGAATAAAAAAAATTGTGGAATTTTTTAGTTTGAATGTTTTTGTCTTATGAACGTAAGCTTTCCCCCTGCTTTAAGAACCTCAACTTCAGTCTCGCTCAAGGAATGGGATAATGGTATTTCAATTTCTTTAGTAAGATTCTTTAGAGTGATTGATCCAGAATTGATTGTCGTTAAATCAATTTCAAACTGATCTCCTTGTCCAATTTTATCATAGTCGTCCTTATTGGTAAACGTGAAAGGTACTATACCAAAATTCACCAGATTCGCTAAATGAATACGAGCAAACGATTTTACAATTACAGCCTTTAATCCTAAATATTTGGGTGCGATTGCCGCATGCTCTCTACTTGAACCTTGACCGTAATTTTCCCCACCAACTATAAATCCCCCTCCTTTCTCTAAAGATCTTTCATGAAAAGATTCATCAACGACATTAAAGACAAACTTACTAATTTCTGGGATATTACTTCGTAAAGGCAGAATCTTAGCACCTGCTGGCATTATATGGTCGGTAGTAATATCATCTTCGACTTTAAGCAGCACTTCCCCTTGTAGTTTATCTGGGAGGGGATTAAATTCCGGTAATGGTTTAATATTTGGTCCTCTTATGATATTGACATTTTTTGCTTCTTCAGGAGGTAACGGTGGAATTATCATATTATCATTGACAAGAAATTTCTCGGGCATCTCTAATTTTAGGGGAGAATCTAAAGATCTTGGATCAGTTAATTTTCCGGTAATTGCAGATGCGGCAGCGGTTTCAGGACTAACCAGATATGCTTGAGCACTCTTTGTTCCTGATCTTCCCAAGAAATTTCTATTGAAGGTTCTTAATGAGACTGCATCAGTTTTAGGGGCAAGTCCCATTCCAATACAAGGCCCACAAGCATTTTCAAGAATTCGAGCTCCCGCTTGTAATAAATTGGACATTTCTCCAGAATGTATCATATGTTCTACAACTTGTCGTGACCCTGCTGAAACGGTTAATACAGTATTTTCATCTATTGTATGACCTTTAAGAATATTAGCAACTGCTTTCAAATCCCTTAATGACGAATTAGTACAGCTCCCAATGCAAACTTGGTCTACCTTAAATCCTTCAATCTCTTTTACAGATTTCACATTTCCAGGACTATGGGGTTCTGCAATAAGTGGTTCAAGTGTACTTAGATCAATTTCTATTTTTTCATCATATTCCGCATCAGCATCTGGTTCAAGTGATATCCATTGATCTCCTCTCTCTTGAGCTATAAGAAACTCTTTTGTTATGCTATCAGAGGGAAAAATGGATGTAGTAGCACCTGTTTCTGTACCCATATTAGTTATTGTCCCCCTTTCAGGAACAGATAAAGTCTGAATTCCAGGACCTGTGTATTCTAACACTTTATTTACGGCACCCTTAACCCCAATTCTTCTCAAAACTTCTAATATAATATCTTTTGCAGAAACATAATCAGGTAACTTCCCCGTGAGATATGCATTTACAACTTTGGGCATTTTCAATCGAAATGATTCTCCTGCCATCGCCGCAGCTACATCAAGGCCTCCTGCACCAATTGCTATTGAGCCAACACCTCCACCAGTAGGAGTGTGGCTATCACTTCCTAATAATGTACGTCCAGGTCTTGCGAATCGTTCAAGATGAACTTGATGGCAGATTCCATTTCCTGGACGAGAGAAGTAGAGCCCATATCTTGCAGCAATACTCTGAAGATATCGATGGTCATCAGGATTCTTGAAGTCAGTTTGTAAGGTATTATGATCAACATAACTCACTGAGAGTTCCGTTTGTACACGATCAATTCCTATTGCTTCGAATTGTAGGTAAGCCATAGTTCCTGTTGCATCTTGTGTTAACGTTTGGTCTATTTTTATCGCGATATCTGCTCCTTTTTCTAACTTCCCTTCAGTTAAATGTTGTTCAATAATTTTTTCGGTTAAGGTCTTTCCCACTTTTTTCCAACCAACTTGATTTTTTATTAATGAATTAATTTTATAATATTGTAAATCATAATTATAGAAAAAGGTTATTTCCTTTTGTAAAAACAAATGTAAACTTGGAGCCTAGCCAATACTTTAAAAAATTTGGATTACTAAGAAAAGTATCAAATTAATTGTTTATATACATATTTACCATAATTGATGATAAATGACTGAGGAAGAAATAAGAAGCCAGATCTCTGCAAGAGAGGATGACATCACAAGAATTGAAGAAGAGGCTTCTAAAAAGGATGCATCTGCAGAGAAGGAAATTGAAGATTTATTCGATCAAAAGATCACTGATGCAAAAGCAGTATTAGATGAAGAAACAGGCTTAAGGGATGAAGCTATTGAAAAGGCAGCGGAGTGGACTCAGAAAAAGAAGGAAAAAATAGCGGCTGCAAAAAATGCAGATAAAGTTCATAATAAACTAAGAAACGATAAAACAAAGGCTTTAAACGATAAATTAAAAGCTATTGAAACCGACAAGAAAAATAAAATCAAGGCAATTCAGAAAGAAATTAATGGCTTTAAAAAGCAATTAATCGCTTTGGAAAAGGAAAAG
>JAEOTL010000492.1 GCA_016839845.1 Promethearchaeota archaeon | reverse complement strand
CCTTCGAGTTTCATCAATGAAGATTTCCAGTCCCTGTCAAATTGTTGTACTATCTTATAAAACCCCTGAACTTCTAAAACAATCAGGACTGCCTTTATATGATTCAAAAAAGAGAAGAGAAATCCCTTTGTACGAATTAGAATTAGCTGAAGCTTAAAACTAAAAATAGACAAGCACTTCTTAATAATTTTTTCTTCTAACCTAATTAGTTAATTTACTAACTCAGATTTTAATGTAACAAATTCGGTTCCTCTCAAAAGTGAGTCCTCAATAAAGTGGGTAATTTTTGCTATAAATTTATTTCCGGTGTTAATAACACGATCAGGCCTAAACAGAATTTGTTTAAATTTATTTAAACCTCGCAAACGATTCAGAATTTCTTCCTTCATATAAGTTGCCTCCCAAGGATGGAAGTATAAAACTGCTAATTTCTTTTTATATATCCAACTTCTATACCCTGTATAACCTAATGGCAATCGTAATAATGTACTAAATCCTAATGGATGGAACTCACGGATTTGAAACTTTCTAGTTTGGTAAAGCTTTAATGTACTAGGAGATTTAATGGATGAATCATATTTGAAGCCTAACTTCTCTAGAATCTCGAATAAGAATAGAGGAGGTCTTAAATATGGAGCACGAAACCCGATCACTTCTGAATTCTGGCAAACGTTTTCGATTAGCACCTTATTTTGTAAAATAACACGTTCACATTCACCGAAGCTTAGCTCTCTCATATGTTCATGATTTAAACTATGACAAGCGATTTCATGTCCCTTCTGATCTATTAGTTTTATAATATCAGGAAATCGCTCAACTACAGTCCCAGTGCAAAAAAAAGTGCACTTAATGTTGAAATTGGCTAACATGTTTAGAATACTAATTATCCCTTTCTCTACTCCCAGAAATGTATCTAAAACGTAAGGAAAATCTCTCTCAATATCAAATGTTAATGCAATTCTCATATTTTTGCTAATCAACTGATTTTGCTAATTTATAATAAATATCTTTTTGAGTATGGTATTGAGCTATACGTTTAATGCTACGGCGAGCACTTAGATGTCTCCCACTTGTTAATACACTCATAAAATTTAGTGTTTTAATCCGACCTCTTTTCAATTTCCTTGTTAAATATATTACTGCATCTGAAAATACCTTATCGATTCCCAATGAATTTGGTGGTTGTTTAAAGCCTCCTACTTTTAAGAATACTTCCCTTCTTACATTTATATTGCATCCTGTGAGTTCAGGGTAACCTAATAATGTTTTAAAGAAGTAGAAGAAATGCATATTTACATTCTGAAAAAAATATGATGTGATTGTATATTTACGAGAACCCAGGTTAAATGAAAACGCCTTTCCATTATAGTATTTTAGTCTGGCACTACATGCAAAAAGATCTTCATGTTTTTCAAAAATTTTGTATATGTTCTTCAAGAAATTAGGCTCGATCAAGGTATCTGCATCTAAAAAAACAATTAATTTTCCTGAGGATTTAGGAATAGCATAATTAACCTGAAAAGCTTTACCCTTTTTCGGCGAAATGTACACTTTAGCAAATTGCTTAGCCAAGACAACAGTATTATCCGTACTTTGCCCATCAGCAATAATGATTTCATACGGTACATCGCAGATTTGATTGCAGACGGCATGAAGTGTTTGTTCAATATTTCTTTCTTCGTTGTATGTGGGGATAACTACTGATATTTTAGGTTTTTTTATCATCCAAATAATGTAATACTGGAAAATTTAAAATTTATTTTAATATTTAACTTCAGAGAAGGGAGTGATAAATAATTAGAGTTTTAGTAGTCGGGGCTGGACTATCTGGATGTACTTTTGCACGATTGTTAAAGGACAAAAACCATATAATATCTATCACGGAAAAAGAAGATCATATCGGAGGACTCTGTTATACTAAAACAAGTGCTAATGGAATTCTGTATGAACCTTACGGTGGGCATGCATTTCACACGAAAGATCAACGGGTTAAGATATTCGTTCTTAGATTCTCAGATTTTAACAATTATCACCATAATAAGGGTATTATTATTAATGGAATCCTTCGGCACTTTCCTCTCAGTAAAACAACTATACTTGATATGGCAGAAAGTGAACAAATTATAAAGGAATTGGAAGACCGTCCTCCCATACCTGATTTTACTAATTTTGAAACTTACGCCATTTCCCAATTTGGAAATACCCTATACAAATTATTCATGTATAACTATTCTCTTAAAATGTGGGGCGTAGAACCAAGAGAATTAACTACCGAATATATTTCAAATCGTATTAAATTAACGGATACTAATACACATATATTTGAAGATAAGTTTCAAGGAATGCCTCGCAAAGGATACACTGAGTTCCTTAAAAATATGATACAGGGTATCCCACTTCAGCTAGATATAAGCGATATTGAAGAATCATTATACGATCTCATATTATTCTCAGGACGAATAGATGAACTGCTTAACTTTAAGTTTGGTGAGTTAGAATATAGGTCTCTTAAGTTTGAGTATTCTAAAAATGATGACTGGGAGAATGCACATTATGGTTCAATAAATCTTCCTCAACATCCTAAATATATTCGTAAAGTTAACTTCAAAGTTATGCATCAGCAGAGATCAAAGGAATCTTGGATACAATACCAAGAACCAATCCCATTTGATGAGGATAAGTTACCTCTTTATCCCCTTTATACCAAACGAAACATTGAGCTTTTTGATAAATACCTGCGGGAAGCATGTATATCTGATAAAATAATTCCCATAGGACGTTTAGGATTGTTTAAATATTTAGAAATGGGACAAGCAATATCCTTAGTAATGAATATGATTCCTATCGTTGAAATATGGAAGGATCTAAATCCAAATAACAGATATCAGGAAATTAAAAAGCTATTATATGGAACTTGAATCATTCATGCTCTTTCCATTTAGAGTCTTTTGCAAGATCATAATACACATCTTTTTCTGTATGATAATGCACAATACGTCTTGCACTACGGCGAGCACTTAAAAATCTTCCGCTAGTAAAAACTGAAATGAAATTTAGCGTTTTTACCTTACCTTTTTTCAATTTTCTTGTAAGATAAATAACAGAATCAGAAAAAACTTTGTCAATTCCTAATAATTTTGAAGGTAATTGCTTAAATCCTCCAATTTTAAAGAAAACTTCTCGTCGAACATTTATATTACATCCCATGAGTTCAGGATACCCTACTAACGTTTTAAAAACATAGAATACATGCATGCAAGTATTGAGAAAGAAATAACTAGTAATTGTAAAAGTTCTGGATCCTAATTTCCATGAAAGTGCCTTTCCATCATGATATTTCACTCTCGCACTGCAAGCGAACAAATTTTTCTGTTTTTCAAAAACTTGGCTAATATTTTGGAGGAAATTTGGATCCACAATCGTATCAGCATCTAAAAAAACAAGTAATTCCCCCGAAGATTTAGGTGTTACGTAATTTAATTGAAAACTCTTCCCTTTCTTCGGAGATACAAAGACCGTCGCGTATTTCTTAGCAACCTCAACGGTTTTATCTGTACTTTGACCATCAACTACAATGATTTCATAAGGAATGTTGCTTCTCTGGGCTTTAATTGCTTTTAACGTTTCAATAATATTAAATTCCTCATTGTACGTAGGAATAATGAAAGAAACTTTAGCTGGAGTGTTCTGATTAATGGTTGTCATTATTGCTTTTCTGTTTAGCTTTATGTTCAGTTTGATGAATAATTGTAAGTGAATAAAAAACCTATTTAATATTAAAATATAGTTTTTAATATTCCATAGAAGAACAACTCTTAATATTAACCAAGTGGTGAAAATGAAAAAAGGATTTATTATTATAAATACATTGTTGGTGGTAGGGACATTATTTATTATTTTATTAATGATAAATAGAATCTTCTTAACCATTCCAGTAATTGATACGATTTACGATTATGTAGTTCCCGTTCTATCTATAATATTTTATACATACAACCTCAAAGTGTATGGCGTCATTTTGATTTTACTTGTATTCTTAATTCTATTATATGCAATAGGATATAATTTGGCAAAAACTAATCAAATGGCAGGGTCCATCCTATATGTCTTTAGCTTATTTGGGATTGTAACTATTGTTTTTATCGCTACGTTTTATACCTACTTTAGCGTTCTCTTTAATCGAGACCTTATCCTTACTACGAGACTGATGTTGATAATTCTTTTATTACCTGTAAATTTTGCCTTAAGTCTAATCCTATTTCCCATAAACATAGATTATTTTGTCTTCTTCAAAGATTTAGTAAAAGCAAGAAAAATGTGGAAACACCACCGTCCTGAATATACTGTTGAAGAAAAGGGGAAAATGACCTATATCAATATAGAAACAGATGACCATGTTTTTACGCCAGTCCCAATGTTAATTGTGGCGCAACATCTTCGCAGTAAAGGATTTTCAATTGCATGGTTTGTAAGAGGCGCTTTTAATCATTTATTTTCCTTGATTATTACGTATTTGATTGGGTGGCCTCGAGCTAGAAATATGATGTTTCGGTTTATGGGCATAAAGATCGGCAAGAATTGCCATATTTCTCAGAAAGCAATCCCCGATCCCCTATTACCGGAGTTGATTGAATTTGAGGATGGCAGTGGATGTGGAATGGGCGTAAAACTAATTACACATAACGTTATGAATATCAAACACAGCAGTTTCAGCTTCGGTCC
Source organism: Promethearchaeota archaeon (assembly GCA_016839845.1). The sequence continues at coordinate 7,275 of JAEOTL010000492.1, read as the reverse complement.
TATAAAAATTTGTGAAAATGCAAGAATTGGTGCCTATTCTGTCATTATGCCAGGAGTAACAATAGGTAAAGGCTCAATTATCGGAGCTCGATCCTTAGTCTCTGAAGATATTCCCTCTTATTCAATTGCTGTTGGATCTCCTGCTAAAGTAGTACGGAAATTCACAGATTCTGAAATTGAAGAGGTGAATAAAAGCTATAACGTTGAGACTTCTTAAAACCAAAAAACGATTATCGGACTACATATTGCTTATATATACTTATAATTATAACATATCTGATACTCGAAGTTTTTATGAGTAAAGAATAAAAATATTAGTATAACTTATATTAAATATTTAGTATTAGATTGTTAATTCAAACTAAATTTGGAAGATAACTCATGTTTTGTCAAAATTGTGGTGCAGAACTAGAAGAGGAAGGACAAAAATTTTGCCAGAGCTGCGGAAGTGAGATTAAACCTATTGAAGAAGGAGCTGAAACTCCTGAACCAATTTCAGAATCAGCCCCCGAAGCTCCCCCAAGTACTCCTGCTCCTGTTGTTGAACCAACTCCAGTCTCTACAGAAAAATATATGAGTGGAGAAACCCCATTTTCTAAAAGAGTTTTGGGATTTGCTATAGCATCATTAATTGTAGCAATCACAACTATGATCGTTGCATTTAACGTTTTCATTATTAGAAGGGTTGGTTCGCTCTTTACTTTAGGTATTAGCGTTCCTGTTATCATCGGGATTGTTTCATTTTACATTTTAGGGTTGATTTTTGGGATAGTTTCGAGAAGTAATGTCTCAAGGGCAGATGCAGAACCAGAAAATACAATCGCGAAAATTGGAAGTGTTTTTGGTGTCTTTGGGATTATCCTTAATATCGTACCCATGGTAGCAACAATAATAGTTGCAATCGTAAGATTTGTTCCGTACTTTTTTGGCTTTCCGTTCTTTCCTTAAAAACTCTAATTTCTTTTTTTTTAATTCATTTACATGAATTCAATTGTAAAAGGAAGAATTAGAAAGATCAATAAATTTTAGTAAATCCAATTTATTAAAGAAGAACAGCTCTTTCCTTGAGCATTTTTCAATCTTCCCAAAATTCGAAATGTTGCTCCTTCATATCCGCATTCCGGACATTTATTTTTTGAAACAAGCTCGATTATATCATCGACAAGCACAGCTTGGTTGATACTGCCATTCACACCATAAGGAGTAAGGACTTCTAAAAGTCCTTCTTCGCCATTACCGACGGGTTCCATGTTTTCTAGATCTCTTACAATTATCCGGGAGGTATCCGGACAATGTAATAGAAAGTCTTGGTATTTTTCTGACCAATGTCCCCCAAAGAGTGTTGGACCTTCTGTAAATGCATAGATGTCGCCAATTTGCCCAGGTTTGATATTAAAAACTTTTTCGTATCTTTCGATGAATTCAATTTTGTTTACAGCGTCCATTTTAGCCTCTCCTTTTACACCCTCCCATCCCCCACCTCCACAACCGACAAATGAAATTCCATCGAGATCTATGTATATATTCTCTTTCAGTAATCTATTCACAAGCATATTATTCATCAGCAAAGGGCTTCCTCCTAAAAGAATTTTACTTACCTCTAAATTCTTCCAATAACCTGTCTTTACAACTTTTTTAATCATCTTTAGCATTTTGCTTACGTCTAAAATAAAGCCACCCCGTATAGAGAATGTTGATATTATTGCCCAAATTGTTTTTAGTAGCTTAATATTTACTAGATATTCCTCATGACCATAATATTCCCAAGGTTTATTCATACACGCAGTAAAGAAACGAGTTTTATCAACGAATTCAAAATCCTTCAGATTTCTTTTCACCATGAAATACATAAATAATCGACCAGGTGAAAAATTAAAAATTAAACCCTTTTTAGAACCATCTATTAAGTCCTTCCAGCCAAAAAATTCTGAGAACACCTTAATTGAATTATATTGGATTTGATCGAAGTCTTCTACTGTTCGAGGAACTAGAGAGGGATCACCAGTTGTAGAAGAAGAACAAGAAAAAAGCGCAATGTCATCAAGTTGTGCCTTTAGTAACTGAAGAGTGCGGTTTCCTGATTTTTTATATGTATCAGTTGGGATGTATGGGATAGACTTTAATCCATCGATAGTTAGTTCATCAGGTATTTTAAACGCGAATTTGTTACAGAGATTATCTTTATAATACTTACAATTGTCATAAGAAAACTTTATTTGTCTTAAAATATCTTCACAAAAATTATCATCGGGGTAATTTCTTGCTTCAAAATTGAAATACTTTGTTTTTAAATCCTCGGGGAGATAATCCTTTAATTTTAATAGCATATTGAATTTCAAATTAGGAAAATATATTTAGAAATTAATAAAGAATAAAAAAATAAAAAGGTTATTTACCTGATAATGCCAAAATTTCTTCCTCTTGTTTTTCTAACAACATTGGGGTTTTCTCCCAACCCATATCTTTTGGTAATCTGAACTGTCGTAAAAACATATAAAGATGGATAAAACCACTAATTAGAAAAAGCAGGAATATTGTATAGTGCTTATCACCATATTTCCTAGCAGCATTGAATAAAAATCCAAATTTGAAAACCAATAAAGAAACACACCAGATTAACTGATAATATTCACCAATTAATAGGTACACTATCAAAAACACAATAACTATAGGGATCCATGTATCCAGATTTCCGATAAGCATCATCGTTAAATTTCGTGAGATGATGATTTTCTTTCCACTCTTATTCTCACTTTCCTTTGCCATTAATTGAGGCATATCCAAAACATATCCCGCAAGCCAACGTGTTCGCTGTTTAACTAAAATATCCCATGTGGTTGGTACATATTCATATACTTTAGCCTTTGGTGAAAATTTAACGTCAATCCCATCCAAATTTAAGAGAACAGCAAGATAAAGATCTTCTGTCATAGAATCTTCATTAAATCCACCATACTTTTTAAGCTGTTCAGTATCGATCGCAAAATTTCTACCATAGACATAAGCTGATGCTCCTAATCGATTCTTAATTTCAAAAGTTAACCCACCACCAGAAATAGTAGCGTAATCCAGATATATTCCTCTTGTTAACTTGTTTGTTTTCCAATTTTCAACTAGAACCGGCCCGATTACCGCTTTAATTTTTTCATCTTTAAACGGTGTTATTAAATTGGTTAATGTGGTAGGTTCGAGTATACATCCCGAATCATATAAAACAATAATTTCATTTTTAACATATTTCAAACCGTAATTAAGAGCTGGGGGTTTTCCTTTCTTAGGAAGATTCCCAGAAAGCACTACTACATCCAATTCACTATGATTACTGGCAAAATTATTGCAGTATTCTGTTGTGTCATCTGTGGATCCACTTGTAACAATTATCAATTGGATGTTCTCTTTTGGATAGTCTGATTTAACAATTGATTCCAGAGTTCTTTCCAGTAAAATTCTTTCGTTTTTTGAAGCTATTAAAATACTAATTTTAGCGTAGAATGGGATTTTAACTCTATACCCTTTACCAAATGAGGCAAGAAAATGGATCCCATAGTATGTAATAAACCCTAACAACAATAAAATGCCGATAAAAGGAAAGATGTACCACCAGTTCGCTAAAGGATTAATAAGAAATCTATCCATCGCTCTTTTTATCCCAGAAGGCCATGCAGCAGGAAAATACATGTGTAACAGTGTAAAGTAGGCAATGCAAATGGTTCCATATAACAGAAGTTTTGACGTCTTCACTTCTAATCACCATCCTGCTTGTCTAGTTCTTTTAAGTTTTTCCAGATATACTTCCCAAACGGAATTATGGATATCATCATTATTATAAATACACTGATTTGATATATAAACATAGTCCAATCTAAGATCCCCGGATGCGAAATTATCCCAAATGAGGAAGTAGGATTAATTAATCTTGATAGTAATACACCTAAGCTCGAAATTCCGTATATTACAAAGAATGTTGCCATTACAATAACCCTAGTAATTCTTTCACCCACATTTGGTTTAGTTTCATGTAGACCTAAACCCTCATGGCGGGCTCTCATATATTCATAGATGAAGATGAGGAATGTGTTTGTCCAAATTAGCCATTTAAAATCAAACCCAATAGATGTTACTGTAGATATAGTACCCGGAATTAGACAAACAAACATCAAAGTATCGCTAACTCTATCAATTACATTATCAAACCAAGCTCCACTCTTAGTTTTTATATCTAATAATCTTGCGATAGCACCATCTATCCCATCAATTATTCCTGTAAACAATACAAGCAAGGCTAATAGGAAAAACCAGGAACCGTATAGAGGTTGCTGAGTAAAACTGCCGAGAGAATGTCCACTACTTGCCATAACTACCCCATATAAGATGAAGAATGATAAAATCAGATTGATGACAGATACGTTATTTGGGGATAATCCAAGTTTGATAAATAACTTAGCTCCATGATACGTTATTGGCATGTATAACTTTCCAGAGGGATCTTTCTTCATCTTTGCAAAATATTCCTCCTCCTTGCTTGCTGACCCATGGTCTTTAATCCAATCTTTAATGAATTCATCACACGTCATAAACTCTTGTTTTGGGTGTTTTTTTAAGGACCCAATTATGATGATTAATACCAGAAACCCGACAAGTACTAACGGGAAGACAATTTTAAATATTATTTCTAACATAAAATTCACTCGTTTTTGTCATGTTATTGAATAAAAATATTCATGTGGAATTTGTAATTTCAAAATATATTTAAAGTTAGTGCATTTAAGAACCCTTACTTGTATGGTTGAAGATGGGATTTTCCAAATTTGTATTATATATTAAATCAATATGAAATGCTTTTCAACGAGCATAAAATAATATAAATTAGGTTAACTCTTAATATAACTTATAATTATACCATCTGAAGAAGGACATTGAAAGATCTAGAACCTTTTTTTAACCCAAAATGCATTTTAATAGTTGGCGCTTCCCGAAAGGCTTATACTTTCAGTTACACCATCCTTAAAAATCTTCTCGAGATTTTTTATAAAGGAAAATTGTACATTCTCAATCCAAATGCAGATGAAATATTAGGGATTAAAGCATTTCATTCATTGGAAGAGCTACCAGAAGTCCCAGAACTCGCAGTTATAGTTCTTAGCAAAAATCTCGAAAAGACATTTGAGGAATTAGCAAAATTTGGGGTTAGAAATATTGCAATCGAAGTAGAATTGAGGATGAACACCACCGATCCAGAATTAATTGAGAAATTAACTAAAATAAGTGAGAAATATAACGTGTCTTATATGGGGCCCTCCATGTTGGGAATTATTAACTTCAATAACAATTTCACAACTTCTCTAATCCCCGTAAGACAATATCTCATGCAAAAACATCGAAAGATATCAGAAGGAGTAAGTTTCATTGCTCAATCAGGAGGATTAGCTGGTGCAATGGGATGGTGGAACCCTTCTCAAGATCTACCGATTTCCAAGGTTTCACATCTAGGATATGGATTTGATATTGATGATGCTGATGTTTTAGAATATTTTAATAAAGACGAGACAACAAAGGTTATTTCTCTGTTTCTTAGAGAGATAACTGAGAGAATTATAAAAGTAGTGAAATCAATTGCCAAAATCAAACCAGTATTGTTTTTCTATGTTGGAAAGGAGGACGAGAAAGAAAAGGAACTGGAACAGGCGGGGGGTATTGCAGTTTCAAATTACATCGAACTCTTTGAATTTGCAAAGATCTTTTTATGGTGTCCAGAACCTAAAGGTCCTGATTTAGGAGTAGTAGGCCCAAGTTCTGGAGCAATATATCTAATTATTAAAGAAATGCGAAAACAAGGATTATCTCTGGCAAAGTTAACGAATAACAATAAAAATATTATTCTCGAAAAAGTTGGGGGTTCTACTTGCGATTTGGGAAATCCTGTAGACTACTGGCCTCCCGAAAGGTTTATTGGAACTAAAATCTGTGAAATTTATAATACATCTTCGAAAACTCTATTAGATGATAACGCTGTAGATGGTCTAATACTTGCTCTTGAGTTTTTTAACGAGATCGAATTCGATTTTAACATCTTTAGAAATGTACAAGACCTATATCCAGATAAACCAATTATAACCATTCTTATTCAAGCAGAAAGAGAAGGTGCTAAAAGAGTTAAAAATACTGCTTCTGAATTAAAAATCCCTGTGTTTGAAAACGAGGTTGAGAGAGCAGTTAGAGGATTTAAATTATTATATGAATGGCATTCAAAAATAAAAAATAAATAAAAATTTAACTTAAAAATATATCTTTCAATTCTTCGGGAATGTCTGTAGATTCATCCATTAAGGAAAGAACAAAGACATTGTCTCCACAATCGCACTGCTTTGCTTCGAAAAGATAAAATTTAAATTTCTCTTTCCAATTACAAATTTGGATATTATCTATTTCAGCAACCTCTCCACATAAACAATAGATTGCCAAATCTTTCGAATAACTAGGGACGATATCCAGGAAACCTTCAAGAGCTTTTGTAAATCTGCAGTCATTTAAGAGATTATTAATTTTGTCTGCTAGCATATCTTTGAGTGTAGGTACGAAATATGTGATTACTCCATCTTTTCCCTTCATTTCTGTAAGCACTACAAAGTTTTTTTCTAGCTTTTCTTCTTTTCTTCCGGGAGCAATAGGCTGTTGGTATCGTTGCAGATTTTCTGGTATCGGAATTGGCTCCATTCCCTCCGGATATGCAAATGTATAAAAATACTGCATTAATCCTTGAACACTTCTTTGATTTATTAGATTTAAATTTTCATAGTCTCTACTAAACAGGGGAAATGTTATTAATTGAAGAGGTACTTCTAATTCAATTAACCGAGTTCTGATATTATCTAATAATTCTCCTGTAAAACTCTTTAAGACCATGATATCATCTCTATTTTCCGCATATATGTTATCCTTATTTTCCTCTTTGAATAGAGACCATTTCTTAAAAAGCCTTCCTCTTATAAATTGTGGCAACACACAGGCAATGCATATAATTGGAAAGAATACGAAGGTAAGATTGCCAAAGATATCACCAAGAAACGTAAAAACAATAAGGAACGCAAACACAGGCAGAGTTGTAATTAATGTCCATTTTCTTACTTGCTTGTGTACGGTACCCTTAACTCCTTGACTTAAAGCTATTTCCTCAGTTCTATTTTTTATATTCTTTATTACACCAACTACATTTTTAGATTCAAAGGATTGCATAAGTAGCTTTTCTTCTTCTCTTTCGACTTCCAAAGCTTTCAT